>DASYES010000400.1:0-2904 GCA_036498885.1 Pseudonocardia sp. | reverse complement strand
GCTGATCGCAGCTGACGCACGTTCGTTGCGCGGCGCCGGAACTGTGCACGCCGTCCCCCGCGGGGGCAGGAAATGAGATCAGTGCGGGAGTCGCGCGGCCGGGCGGCGGAGCAGGGGGGAGAGCACGAGCACCGAGCGGGTGCGGGCGACGAACGGCTGCGCGCCGATCTGCTCGAGCACCTGCTCGAAGTGGCGCATGTCGGCGGCGAGGATGCGCAGCACGGCATCGGCGTCGCCCGAGACGGTGCTGGCGTCCACCACCTCGGGGAACCTGGCGACGGCGGAGCGGATGGTGGCAGGGGCGGTGCTGATGCGGCAGTACAGCTCCACGTAACCTTCCACCGACCAGCCCAGCGCACCGGGGTCGAGCCGAACGGTGAACCCGGTGATCGCCCCGCCTGCCCGCAGCCGGTCGACCCGCCGCTTCACCGCCGACGCCGAGAGTCCGACGCTCGCGCCGAGGTCCGCGTAGCTGCGGCGCGCGTCGTCCACGAGCAGCGCGATGAGGTCCTCGTCGAGCCGATCGAGTTGCACGCGCTCATCCTGCACGCCGAGCGGGCGAGGCACGTGCAGGATGTCCGGCATGTACCACGTGGATTCCGAGGTCGGGCCACTTCGCCAGGTGATCCTGCACCGGCCCGGGCTGGAGCTGAAGCGGCTGACCCCGGCCAACAAGGACCGCCTGCTGTTCGACGACGTGCTGTGGGTGGCCAGGGCGCAGGAGGAGCACGACCGTTTCGGGGCGCTGCTGCGCGAGCGCGGTATCACCGTGCACCTGTTCGGCGAGCTGCTGCGGACCACGGTGGAGATCCCCGAGGCGCGCAAGTACGTCCTCGACCGGATCTTCGACGACCGCGTCTACGGGCCGCTCGCCATCGACGCACTGCGCAACTGCTTCGACGCGATGGACGCCGACACCCTCACCGAGCACCTCATCGGCGGGATCACGAAACGCGAGGTGATGGACCGCATCCCGGAGCCGCGCTCGATCGCTTTCCACGTGCTCGCTCCCGACGACTTCGTGCTGGAGCCGCTCCCCAACCACCTCTACACCCGCGACACGTCGGCCTGGCTCTACGGCGGTGTGGCGATCAACAGCATGCGCAAGAAGGCCAGGATGCGCGAGACCGTGCACTACGAGGCCGTCTACCGCTGGCACCCACTCTTCACCCGCTCCGACTACGCCGTCTGGTCAGAGGGCTCCGTGAACGGGCTCGCGACCACCGAGGGCGGCGACATGCACGTGCTCGGCGGCGGGGCCGTGCTGATCGGGATCTCGGAACGCACCACCCCCGCAGGCGTCGAGCGGCTGGCCACCCGCCTGTTCGCCGGCGGCGAGATCGACCGGATCGTGGCGCTGCGGATGCCGCAGCAGCGCGCGTTCATGCACCTGGACACCGTGATGACGATGGTCGACCCGGAGACGTTCGTGGAGTACGCGGGGCTGGGCAAGCTGCCCGCCTACACCGTGCGTCCCGGCGATTCGGAGAAGGAGCTCGACGTCACCGACCACCCCCCGGAGCAGATGCACGAGGCGATCGCCGCGGTGCTCGGGCTCCCGTCGGTCCGGGTCCTGACCCCCGAGCAGGACGTGCACGCCGCAGCCCGCGAGCAGTGGGACGACGGATGCAACGCGCTCGCCGTGGCGCCCGGCGTGGTGGTGACCTACGAGCGCAACGTCACCACGAACACCTTCCTGCGCCGCCACGGGATCGAGGTGCTCGACATCCCCGGTGGTGAGCTGGGCCGGGGACGGGGCGGGCCGCGGTGCATGAGCTGCCCGATCGTGCGCGACGCTGCATGATCACTGCATGATCGCTGCATGACGCCGGCGAACGAACGGCACGGCCGCCCGATAGGTCCGCCCCGCCGTGCCGCTCATCCAGGCGGTGGCCCGGTCTGACGACGGCTCGAGCGGTAGTGTTCGCCCGTGAGTTCCGTCGCGGAAGAAACTGGGGTCGCCGGCGACTGGACCTCGCTCGACGGCAGCCAGCAGCGCGTCGCGGTGGAGGTGCTGCGCCACGGCCCGCTGCCCCGCGCCGAGCTCGCGCGCCGGCTCGGGCTCTCCCCCGGCTCGCTCACGCGGCTCACCCGCCCGCTGGTCGACTCCGGTCTGCTGCTCGAGGGCACCAGCGACGTCCGCACCCGTACCGGGCGGCCATCGCTCCCGTTGGACGTGCAGCCGTCCTCCCGCCGGTTCATCGGCGTCAAGATCACCGGGGACGCTCTGTTCACCGTGGTCACCGACCTGCGCGCCGCCGTCCTCGCCGAGCGCGAGGGGCCGCTCCCCGGGCGCGGACCGGCGGCCGTGGTGGACGCGGTCACCGACGCAGTCGTCCGGATGCGCGAGGAGCACGGCGAGATGGCCGGGCTCGGCGTCGGCATCGGCGGGCGGGTCTCGGAGCGCCGCGACGTCATGCAGGCGCAGTTCCTCGGCTGGCAGGAGACGGTGCCGCTGGCGTGGCGGCTGCAGTCGGCCACCGGACTGCCCACCGTCGTGGAGAACGACGTGCGGGCGCTCACCGTCGCCGAGCACTGGTTCGGCGCCGGCCGGGGGCTGCAGTCGCTGCTGGTCGTGACGATCGGCGTCGGCGTGGGGTGCGGGATCGTCGTCCACGACCGGCTGGTCGAGGGCGCGCACGGGGCGGGCGGGTCGGTCGGGCACCGGCCGCTGCCGGGCTGGGCGATCTGCGCCGAGGGGCACCGCGGATGCGCCGAGGGTGTGCTGACGTCCGGGGTGATCACCGCCGCCGTCGGCCAGGCGCTGGGCAGGCCCGTGACCTACGACCAGGTGCTGAAGCTCGCCGGCGCCGGGCAGCCCGCAGCCCGCCGCGCCGTCGCGGACGCCTGCCGGGCCCTCGGCCTGCTCGTCGCCGACATCGCCAACCTCGTCGACCCGGACCT
>DASYES010000399.1:0-1934 GCA_036498885.1 Pseudonocardia sp. | reverse complement strand
TCGACTCCACCCGCCTGCGCCCCTACCTCGCCGACGCCGTGCAGCGCGGTATGGCGAAGGCGGGAGCGCAGCGCTAGCGAGCAGCCGGCGACTCGGCCCGTCGCAGGATGGGCCGAGTCGTACGGGGGGCGCTCCGATCAGGAGCAGACCTGCTTGGCCTTCAGCACCCGCGTCACCGCGGCATCGTTCGCCGCCGGGTCGAGGCGGCCCGCCTTCAGATCCTGCTCCAGCCGGTCCAGCACGGGGGTGACGCGTCCGCCGCTCGACCACAGCGCCATGTCGGCGCCTGCGGTCAGCGCCCGTTCGACGGCCGTGGGCAGGTCGAACATGTCGGTGATGGCCTTCATCGCGCCCAGGTCGTCGGTGAGCACGAGCCCGTCGAACCCGTAGTCGGCACGCAGGAGGTGGTAGGCGGCGGGTGTGAGCGTGGCCGGCAGGTCGGTGGTGAGCCCCGGCACGTCCAGGTGCCCGACGAGCACGCCCGTGCGGCCGTCGGCGAGCGGGCCCCCGGGGCCCAGGAGGGTGGCGTAGGGGCGCAGGTCGTCGGCCTGCAGTTGGTCGAGCGGCGGGGTGGTGGCCTTGCCCTTGTGCGAGTCGCCGACGGCACGGCCGTGGCCGGGGAAGTGCTTGAGAACGGTGAATACGCCCGCCTCCCGCTCCCCCTCGGCGAAAGCGGCCGCGTACTTCGCGACCGTGTCGGGGTCGGTACCGAAGGAGCGGTCCCCGATCACCGCGTTCGCCGGCTGGCCGCCCATGTCGACGATCGGGGCGAGATCCATCGTGATCCCGCGGGCGAGCTGCGCGCGGCCCCGCTCGAGGCCCTGCTCCTTCACCTGCGCAGGCGTCATCTGCGCGGCCATCACTCGGGCGCTCGGCATGTTGCCGTCCAGGGCGTCGATGCGCTGCACGCGCCCGCCCTCGTCGTCAACGGAGACGGCGACCGGGATCCGGGCCATCGCCTGCACACCGCGGAGGGCCTGGTCGGTGAGCAGCTGAGTGTCGTTGTCGCCGACGAAGATGCCGCCCACCTGCGTGGTGCGCACGGTCTCGGCGGTGGTGGCCGGGTCGGAGGCGTCGACGCCCACCATGAGCCGCTGCGCGAGCTTGTCGCGCGGGCTCATCGCGTCGACCACTGCGGCACAGCGTGGCAGCCGGTCCGCGCCCAGGTTCGCGCCGGTGAGCGGCGGTGCGGGCGGCGCGGCAGCGGCGGGTAGCGCGGGGACCGCGGCCAGAGTGGCGGCCAGCAGCGCGGCGAGGGAACAGGCCCGGGCGCGCCCGGGCCGCGCGGGCAGGAGGAAGCGTGATCGGCTCGACATCGAACGCCATCCTTCCCCCGCGAGCGGCCGGGCGGGGGGCGGGGCGAAGCGAGGCCAATCACAGCCCCACCACGGTTTCCTGGCCCCCGAGGTTCCGGGGGGACGATGCCCCATCCCTGACGCCCGACGAGGTGCGCGACATCCTCGAACGAACCCGTCGGTGACCACGTGTGACACCTCGGTCGGTCGCCGCATTCGCCAGGTGGCACACCGAACATCCGCGCGCGGCTCGCGGGTGCTCCTGCCGCCGATGTCGTGCACCTGGCGGATAAGACCGCCGTGATCGGCGGCGCCGTCTACGACCCTGTGGTCGCCCTGTCCGCCGCACGACCGGCGCCGTGGTGCTGAGCCTCGACCGGCGCACCGCATCCACCTACGACGCCGCAGGTGCCGATGACGAGCTGCTCAGCTGATCGCAGGCACCCGCTCGCCCTCCGGCGGAGGACCGGGCGGGGTGCCGTTGCCGAACGGGCGGCCGCCGAGCGCTTCCCGCCCGTGTGGCGTGAGCCAGTTCCGGACGTCGGGTCCGAGGGGTACCACCCGGGTCGGGTTGATATCCGTGTGCACGCCGTAGTAATGCTGCTTGATCTGCTCGAAGTCGATCGTGTCGCCGAAGCC
>DASYES010000398.1:0-4848 GCA_036498885.1 Pseudonocardia sp. | reverse complement strand
GGCCGTCGCGCAGGGGATCGCCGAGGCGATGGACCGACTCGACGCCGACGACGACCTCCGCGTCGGGGTGCTCACCGGCGCGGGCGGCACGTTCTGCGCAGGCATGGACCTCAAGGCCTTCGTGCGCGGCGAGCGGCCGATCGTGCCCGGCCGCGGTTTCGCCGGCGTGACCGTGCAGCCGCCTACGAAGCCCCTGATCGCCGCCGTCGAGGGCTACGCGCTGGCCGGGGGCTTCGAGATCGTGCTGGCCTGCGACCTCGTGGTGGCCGCGGAGGGCGCGGTGTTCGGCATCCCCGAGGTCAAGCGCGGCCTCGTCGCCGCGGCCGGCGGGCTGCTGCGGCTGCCGAAGCGCATCCCGTACCACCAGGCGATGGAGCTGGCGCTGCTGGGAAGCCACATCCCCGCCGCGCGGGCGCGGGAACTGGGCCTGGTCAACCGCCTCGTCCCGGACGGCACCGCCCTCGAGGCCGCGCTGGCGCTCGGCGCGGAGATCAGCGCGAACGGCCCGCTCGCCGTGGCGGCCAGCAAGCAGATCGTGGCGTCGGCCGCCTCGTGGTCGGATGACCAAGCGTGGGAACGGCAGGCCGAGATCGCCGGGCCGGTCTCCGCCTCAAAGGACGCGATCGAGGGCGCAACAGCGTTCGCCGAGAAGCGGCCCCCGGTGTGGAGCGGCACGTGAGCGCGAGCGTCCGGCTCACGCGCCGCTACCCGTGATCATGCTCCCGGGCTGATCCCCCGGTGAGCAGGAAGCCCTCGTACCCTGCTGCGGACACGCCGTCGCAGATCTCCCGGTACCGGCCCACCCCGCCGACGTACGGCATGACGACCCGTGGCTTGCCGGGGACGTTGGCGCCGACGTACCAGGAGTTGGCGCGGTTCATGAGGGTCTGCTCGGCCGCCTCGGCCACGTGCGCGACCCACCGCTCCTGAGCCTCGGGTGACGCCTCGATCACCTGACCGTCGATGCGGGCGAGACAGTCGCTGATCCAGTCGACGTGCTGCTCGATCGACACCATCATGTTGCTGAGCACCGAGGGGCTGCCCGGTCCGGTGATGGTGAACATGTTCGGGAAGCCGGCGACCTGCAGCCCGAGGTAGGTCGTGGGGCCCTCGGCCCATGCGTCGGCCAGCCGCGTCCCGTGCCTGCCACGGATGTCGACAGCGAGCAGGGCACCGGTCATGGCGTCGAAGCCGGTGGCGAGTACGAGGTCGTCGACCTCGACGAACCGGTCCGTCGTCCGGACGCCCTCGGCGGTGATCGTGGTGATCGGGGTCGTGCGTAGGTCGACGAGCCGAACGTGGTCGAAGTTGTAGGTCTCGAAGTAGCCCGTGTCGAGGCAGGGCCGCTTGGTGCCGAACGGGTGGTCCGACGGTGCCAGTGCCTGCGCGGTCTCCGGGTCGCGCACGATGCTGCGGATCTTGTCGCGGAGGAAGTCGGTGACCGTGCGGTTGGCGTCGAGGTTCAGCGAGATGTCGTTGTAGGTACGGCGCAGTGACCCCAGGCCACCGATGCTCCAGGCCTGCTCGTACACCTCGCGGCGCTCCTCCGCCGTCGCGTCCAGGGCCGAGGCTTCGCGCTGCGTGCCCAGTAAACCGGCAGGCGATTCGCGGGCGAGCCGGCGAAGGGTGCGGTAGTTCGCCTTCCGCTCCTGCTGGGCTTCCGGGGAGAGCGGGGCGTTGCGGGCCGGAAGGATGTAGTTGGCCGTGCGCTGGAATACGGTCAGCTCGGCGGCCTGCTGCGCGATCACCGGGATCGACTGCACGCCGGACGAACCGGTGCCGATCACCGCCACCCGCCGGCCGGTGAAGTCGACGCCGTCGTGCGGCCAGCGGGCTGTCGAGAAGACATTTCCGCGGAATCCCTCCAGCCCGGGGATGTCGATCTCCTTCGGCTGCGACAGGCAGCCGGTGGCGAAGATGACGTACCGGGCCGAGACGGTCTCGGGCCGGTCCGTCGTGACCGTCCAGCGCTCGCCGTCCCAGATCGCCGACGTCACGCGCGTGCCCAGCTCGACGTCCCGGTCGAGATCGAACCGCTTCGCGACGTGCTCGACGTACTCGAGGATTTCCGCCTGGGCCGGGTAGCGCTCGGTCCACTCCCATTCCTGCTCGAGCTCTTCGGAGAACGAGTAGGAGTACTCCAGGCTCTCCACGTCGCAGCGGGCTCCGGGGTAGCGGTTCCAGAACCACGTGCCGCCGATGCCGCTTCCGGCTTCGAAGACCCGATAGCTCAGTCCCAGACCACGCAGGCGGTGGAGCTGGTAGAGACCGGCGACTCCGGCCCCGACCACGACCACATCGGGAGAGCTGGGGCGACTCATCGACACTCCTTCCACTGGGACTGCTGCGGTGGCATCTCGACGGCGGGCCTCGCCATGACGGGCTCAGGCGTCCGACACGGCCGTCTGCGCGGTCCGTAGCCGGAACTTCTGCACCTTCCCGGACGCCGTGCGCGGCAGCTCGTCCAGAACCACGAGCGACGTGGGCTTCTTGTACGACGCCAGCCGCGTGCGGCAGTGCTCGACGATCTCCTCGAGCGTGGGCGGGTCGGCCGGGTCGACGGGAACGACGACCGCGCGGGGTGTCTCGACCCATGTCTCGTGCGGGACGCCCACCACCGCGACCTCGGCGACCTTCGGGTGCGCGTCGATCGCGGCCTCGACCTCGGCGCAGTAGATGTTCTCCCCACCCGAGACGATCATGTCCTTCGCGCGGTCGACGACCGTGATGAACCCGTCGTCGTCCATCCGGCACAGGTCGCCGGAGTGGAACCACCCGCCGGCGAACGCCTCTGCGGTGGCCTCCGGATTGCGCCAGTACTCGCGCATCACCGTGGGGCCGCGGTAGACGATCTCGCCGATCTCGCCGACCGGGACGTCGTTCATCTGCTCGTCCACGATGCGTGCCTCGACGTTGATGATCGGCGTGCCGACCGAGCCCATCTTGCTGATCGCGTCCTCCCCGCGGAGCACGCAGGTCACGGAGCTCATCTCGGTCTGCCCGAACATGTTGAAGGTGGGCACTCCGGGGAACGAGTCGGCCATGGCCTGCAGCACCGACGGCGGTGCGACCGACGCTCCCCACGAGATGCGCCGCAGCGCGAGGTCACGCTGTTTCAGGCCGGGCAGCTCGCAGATCGCCTTCCACTGCGTCGGCACGAAGTAGCAGCCGGTGACCCGCTCACGCTCCATGAGGTCGACGACCTCGCGGGCGTCGAAGCTGCCCGAGCGCGTGATGATCGACCGACCTCCCACGAGCAGGTGGAACAGGATTCCGTTGAGCCCGCCGATGTGGAACAGCGGGAGCCCCGAGAGCCACACCTCGTCGGGGTCGCGGATGCCTTGCGTCATGGCGCAGTTGACGCTGTTGGTCACCAGGTTGTGGTGGGTGAGCACGGCGCCCTTCGGGCGGCCCGTGGTGCCGGAGGTGTACATCAGGAAGGCCGCGTCGGACTCCGGCACGTCGATCACCAGGGGTTGGGCGCTCGCGCCGGCGATCAGCTGATCGTACGGCTCGGCGTCCAGTCCGGGGGTCGTCTCGGCTCCTCCGGTGGCGACGACGGTGCCGAGGCTGGGCACTCGCGGGCGCACGGCCGCCGCGGTGGCGGCGAGCTCGTGGTCGACGAGCAGTGCGGTGGCCTCGGCGTCGCCGAGGATGTAGGCGACCTCGTCGGCGACCAGCCGGAAGTTCACCGGCACCGCGATCGCGCCGAGGCGGCATGCCGCGAAGTAGGCCTCGACGAGCTCGAGGCGGTTCTGCATGAACACCGCGACCCGGTCGCCGCGGCCGACACCGCGAGAGGCGAGTGCCCTGGCCAGGCGGGTCACCCGCTCGTCCAGCTCGGCATACGTGCGGTGCTGCTCCTCGAACTGGAACGCGACCCGCCCGGGATACAGGCGCGCGGTGCGTGCGAGCTGCTCGCCGTGGGACATCCGCCTGGCCGCGGCGATGGCCGCGCCGTCCTGCGCCGCGGTCATCGTCCGTCCTCGAAGCTCGGGGCGCGCTTCTCGAACCGGGCGGTGACGGCCTCCACCTGGTTGGGGCTGCCGATCAGGGAACCGATCTCCTTCTGCTCGGCCGCGAACCCGGCCTCCAGGTCCACCCGGCCGGCCAGGTCGAGAAGCCGTTTCGCCGCGCGGACCGCGTGCGGGCTGCGGGCGGCGATCTCGGCCGCCAGTGCGAGGGCGGCAGCGCGCGGATCGGGGTCGGTGCGCGTGCACAACCCGAGCGCGGCGGCCTCCTCCCCGCTGACCACGCGGCCGGTGTAGGTCAGCTCCTTGGCGACGTCGCGGCCGACCAGCTCGGGCAGCAGCTGGGTGCCTGTCATGTCGGGGACGAGCCCCCAGTTGATCTCCATCACCGACAGCCGCGCGTCGGGCGCCACGATGCGGATGTCGGCTCCGAGAGTGATCTGCAGGCCGCCGCCCAGCGCGTTCCCGTGCACGGCGGCGATCACCGGGACAGGCAGTTCCGCCCACACGTACGCGGCCCGCTGGCCGGTCGCCTTGGCCGGCCCGTCGGACGGCGGGAGCTGGGCGGAGGCCGAGAGCCGCTCTCCCGCCGTCATCGCACGGAACGAGGTGAAGTCGAGGCCTGCGCAGAAGTCGGGTCCCTCCCCGGAGAGCACGACGACACGCACCGCGACGTCGGACCTGAGCCGCTCACCCGCCTCGACCAGCCCCGCGAACATCGCGGGATCGAGCGCGTTGCGTTTCTCCGGGCGGTTCAGGCGCACGTCGGCGACCCCGTCCGTCACGCTGACGGACACCCGCTGCTGCTCGTCGGGCATGCAGTTCCTCCCTGATCTCAACGTCCGGTGAATCGAGCGGGACGCCGCTCCAGGAAGGC
>DASYES010000397.1:0-1537 GCA_036498885.1 Pseudonocardia sp. | reverse complement strand
ACAGGACGTAGCGGCGCTGGAGCCGTTCGCCGACATCCTGCGCGACGAGGTGAACGTCAAGGACGTCGTGCTCACCACGGACGTCGCACGGTTCGGGCGCTTCGAGATCGCGGTGAACGCCCGTGCCTGTGGGCCCCGGTTGGGTGGTGACACCCAGAAGGTGATCCGGGCCGTCAAGGCCGGCGAGTGGACCGCGAACGACGACGGCACCGTCACGGCGGCGGGGATCACGCTGCTGTCCGGTGAGTTCACCGAGAAGCTCGTGGCGGCCGACCCGGAGGAGACCACGGCGCTGCCGGCCTCCACCGGGCTCGTCGTGCTGGACACGGCGGTCACGCCGGAGCTGGCGGCGGAGGGCACCGCTCGCGACGTCGTGCGCGTGGTGCAGCAGGCCCGCCGGGACGCCGGTCTCGAGGTGTCCGACCGGGTGGCGCTCACCCTCGACGGTCCCGCGGCCGTGCTCGACGCGGTGCGGGCCCACGAGCCGTTCGTGGCCGGTGAGGTGCTGGCGTCGTCCGTGACGTACGCCGAGGTCACCGAGCCGACCCTGGCTGGAGCGGTCGCTGCTCCTGACGGCGGGTCGGTGCAGGTGCGAGTGCTCGTCAGCCGCACCGCCTGAGGCATCGCGCCAGGCGTGCGGATCTCCGTCCGGGTCCGGCCCGGCGCCCGGACCGACTCGGTCGGCGGGCGCTGGGCCGGACCGCGCGGATCCGCCCTGCTCGTCACCGTGCGGGCGAGGGCGGTGGAGGGTGCCGCGAACACGGCCGTTCTGGCCGCGCTCGCGAAGGCGTTCGCGCTGCGCCGGAGTGCGGTCACCCTCGTGTCCGGTGCCCGCGGCCGGGACAAGGTGGTGGAGCTCGACGGGGACGAGGCGGTGCTGGCAGCCCGGCACACCGTCCTGCTCGGCTGACCGTGATGATGGTCGGGTCGGCCACCCCGGCCGTCACGCCGTGGCGCGGGCGGCCTCCCATACCGGGCTGCTCGTGAACCAGTTGTCGTAGAGTTCCTGCACGTCCAGGAGGCTCTCCGGGGGCACCTTGCCGTAGGCGATGCGTTCGAGGTGGCGGAAGTACTCGAACCGCTCGACGCCCGGTGTGATGACCACGAGGATCTCGGCGTTCTCGCCCGGCGCGGCCGCGAAGGCGTGCGTCAGACCTGGCGGCACGATCACGAGGTCACCTCGTTCGGCGGTGACGACCTGCTCGTCCGACAGCAGCTGCGCTGTGCCGTCCAGAACGTAGAAGAGCTCGGCGGACAGATCGTGCCGATGAGGCCGGGCGCCGTCCGCGCCGTCGGTGAGGGCGACCTGGATCGTGGAGAGCGCGCCTCCCGTGGCGCTGCTGTCGGCCAGCAGGCGGACCGCGGTCGGGGCGCGCCCGACCACCTCGGCCTCGCCGGAGCGGACGACCACGGAGTTGTCGAAGCGGGGGACGATCAGGGACATGCTCAGCTCCCGAGAAGAAGAAGAAGAAGAAGAAGAAGGCCGGCGATCACGACGGCCACCGCAGTGCCTCCGTGCATCGCGTACCCGAGGATC
>DASYES010000396.1:0-3790 GCA_036498885.1 Pseudonocardia sp. | reverse complement strand
TCGATCCGTCGCATCGCCACGGTGGTCAACGCGGTGCCGGACGCAACGAGCGCGCGCTCCAGGATCTCCAGGTTCGAGGCGCCACCGGTTCCCATGATCAACCGGGAGGAGATCTTCCGCCCGCCGATCACCAGGACCTCGCTCTCGACGGACGAGCTCGTCACTGAGTCTCCGGTCATCGTCATCCTCCCTGCACCGCCGTCAGCACCTCGATCCGAGCGTCCTCGGCGAGCGCCGTGGTTGCCCAGTCGGCCCTCGGGACGACCTCGCCGTTCACCGCCACCGCAACCCCGGTGCTCGGCGCGCCCAGCGACGCGAGGGCGTCGAGCACGCTCGCGCCCGTGCCGAGCTCGCGCTGTTCACCGTTGATCCACACGTGCACGTGCTACCTCCTCGGGGTACCGATGGCCTCGGCCGGCGCTGAGCACGGCGCCGTTGACGCGTGCCGGATCGGCCGGGCGGATCGCCTCAGGCACCGGACGGCCGTGTAGCAGCGCCAGCACGGCATCGGCCGTGACCGGCGCGAGCAACATCCCGTTGCGGTGGTGCCCGGTGGCGACGAGCAGCCCCTCCGGTCCGAGTGCGCCCACCAGCGGCAGGTTGTCGGGGCTGCCGGGGCGCAGCCCGGCGGCGCTCTCGACCAGCGCGTACTCGGCGATGCCGGGCAGCACGCGCTCGGCGTCGCGCAGCAGGTCGCGGACACCACCGACGGTGACCTCGGTGTCGAAGCCGGTCTCGGCCTGCGTGGCGCCGATGACGAGACCGCCCGCGTCACGCGGCACGGCGTACACGGGACGCCCGTCCACGAGTGCCCGAACGGTGCGGCTCGGTGGCGGGAACGCCCCGGTGCGGTGCGCCAGCCGCAGGATCTCGCCCTTGATCGGGCGCACCAAGCCGTCGAGGACCGGGTGCAGCGCGCCGGAGTGGGCGCCGGCGCAGACGACGACGACGTCGGATTCCAGGTCGGCGCCGTCGGTCCGCACGCCGGTGACGCGTGTCCCGTCGTCGAGGACGGCGCGCGCGGTGCTCTCGACGAAGGCCGCCCCGGCTCGCTCGGCGGCCGTCCGCAACGCGGCGAGCAGCATGCGGTTGTCGACCGCCAGGTCGCCGGGAACGGACAGGCCACCGCGGACGTCAGGTCCCAACGCGGGCTCCAAGCGGCGCAGCTCCCGGCCGGACAGGCGCTCGACCGCGCGGCCGAGCCGGGCGAGGTAGTCCGCCAACGTGTCCAGCTCGGCGCGGTCGCCCGACCCGGTGGCCACCACCACGGTGCCCTCGGTGCGCAGCCCGGCCGGCCGGCCCGCCGCCGCATCGAGCTCTTCGGCGAAGCCCGGCCAGCGCCGTACGGACTCCACGCCGAGCTCCAGCAGCGCCTCCTCGCCCGGCCAGGCCTCGGTGACCGGGGCGAGCATTCCGCCGGCCACCCAGGACGCCCCGGACGCGGGCGCGGGATCGACCACCGTGACCCGCAGCCCTGCCGACGCCGCCCGCCACGCACAGGACAGGCCGATCACCCCTGCGCCGATGAATGTCAACCGTGAGCTCGTCATCTCCCCGCTCCCTGCGCCGGCATGACCCGGATCAGGTTCGACGGTCGGGATCTCCGGATCCCCTCTCAGCCCGCGAACCGGGCTCCCGTGCGTCACCTTCAGCTCACACTACGCGCCGCGTACGCGGCCGCGTAGGGTCGGTCCCCGTGCCCGGATTCGACGGAGACGCGCTGCGCGCGCGACTGGCCGATGCCCGCCTCTATCTCTGCACCGACGCGCGGCGGCGCACCGGCGACCTCGCGGAGTTCGCCGATGCCGCGCTCGCAGGCGGCGTCGACATCGTGCAGCTGCGGGACAAGGGCGCGGACGGCGCACTGGAGGCTCGGGAGGAACTCGCCGCGCTGGAGGTCCTCGCCGAGGCGTGTGCCCGGCACGGGGCGCTGCTCGCGGTGAACGACCGGGCCGACGTTGCGCTCGCCGCCGGGGCCGACGTGCTGCATCTCGGACAGGATGACCTTCCCGTCGAATGGGCGCGCAAGATCGTGGGTGACGAGATTCTGGTCGGACGCTCGTCGCACAGCACGGAGGAGACCGCGCGGGCAGCGCAGGAGGCGGGGGTGGACTACTTCTGCGTCGGTCCCTGCTGGCCCACACCGACCAAGCCGGGCCGCCCGGCGCCCGGCCTCGATCTCGTGCGCACCGTCGCCGGCCGGTCACCGTCGCGGCCGTGGTTCGCCATCGGCGGCATCGACCACGACCGGCTCGACGAGGTGCTGGCCGCCGGCGCCGACCGGATCGTCGTGGTGCGGGCGATCACGCAGGCCGAGGACCCCCGGGCAGCCGCGACCGCCCTCGCCACCCGGCTCCGCGGCTGACCGTCGCGGGTCGGGCGGCCGGGGCTCACTGCCCCTGAGCCCCCGGCACCGGGACGAGCGGCGTCGGTACAGCGCTGGCGCCATTGCCGGCGCCACCGCTGTCGGAACCGCTGCCGCCGCCGCTCCCGGAACCGCCACTCCCAGAGCTGCCGCTCGTCGAACCGTCACTGCCGGAGCCGTCGCTGCCCGACCGGTCGTTGCCCGGCCCGCCGTTCCCGGAACCGCCGGTCGCGCCCGAACCCGGGGCCGGAACGCCCGCGCGGGAGGTGGGACTTCCGCTGGAGTCCTGGTCCGTCGACGGGTTCGCGCCGCTCTCCGGGGCACCTGTCGACCTGGGGCTCTCTCCGGTGCTCGGCTCGGTGGTGGTGGGCTCGGAGGACCTCGACTCCTCCGGCCGCGTGGACGGCTCGACCGTCTCGTCGTGCCTGCTCGTGCTCTCGTGCCTGCCCTCGAACACCCGCCCGACGGACGTCCCGGACTCCCCCGAGGTGAGCGTGGAGCCCTTGGCCCACTCGACACCGGTGACGGCGAGCATGCTCAGCGCGAAGATCAGCACGGTCGCCGCCGACCACAGCACGAACCGGCGCCGCGAGATCGGCGCCGGCACGGCGGGCTCGACGCGCAGCTGCGTGGTCGCCCCTTCCGGCGAGATGCGCGGCATCGGCATGGTGACCTCGGCGGCCAGCTCCGCCGCCAGGACCGGGCCGGGGACAGCCGTACCGGCACCGGGGACGTTCTGGGAGCCGCGTCGGGGCATGCGGACCCGCGCCACCAGCCGGTCGCGCGTGCGGTCGAGCGACTGCTGGTAGAGCGTGGCCGCCACGGTGCTCGCGACCGACCCCAGCGCAGCGCCGGCCACCGTGCCCTCCGCACCGAAGAACGACCCGAGAACAGCGCTGGTCGCGGCTGCACCGGCGCCGGCGATCACCTTGTTGATCGTCAGGCCGAGGGCGGCATTCGGCTGCGTCTGCACCGCCGTCTGCTGGCCCGCCGCCGTAGCGGTGGTCGGGACGATCCGGGAAGGCCCGGGCTGCGGGGGCCGCGGAGAGGGGATCCGGTTCTGGGGCGGCTGGTTCCCGGGAGCGCGGGGCGCCGGTATCTGTGGAGGAGGGCTGTGGCGCCCGCCGTTGCGGGATTGGTCAGGACGTGGGGCGCTGGGGAACTGCTGCATGGCTCCTGTAGACGATCACGTCTTCGGGGGTCGGGTTCCGGGATCTTCAACGCACGATGGTTCCGGATCGCTCCAGACGATCAACGTCGGGTGAGATCGTTCACGTTGCCGAACGCGAGCCGGCATCTCCTTCGGCCGGATGGCGCAGACCACGATGGCCGTCCGGAAGGGCCGAACGGAGCACCGGCCAGGACAGTGCGACGCACAGCGCGACGAGGGGCCAGGTGAGCACCGCCCGCGCGATGCCCAGGGGG
>DASYES010000395.1:0-5520 GCA_036498885.1 Pseudonocardia sp. | reverse complement strand
CCGCGGGGGACCGGTCGTTCGTCGAGGGGATGACGGCCGAGGAGGTGTACGTCTTCACGCGCGAGGCCGCCGACAGGGTGGGCGCCACCACGATGGACCGGCCCGAGGACGTCGAGCCCCACCCGCACACCGGCAAGGTCTACCTCGCGCTCACCAACAACACCGACCGCGGCAAGTCCGGCGCAGCGCGCACCGCGCCCGCCGACGAGCCCAACCCCCGCAACAGCAACGCGCACGGCCACGTGATCGAGCTGGTCGAGGCGGAGAGCGACGCCGCGGCGGAGAGGTTCGGTTGGTCGATCCTGCTGCTCTGTGGCGACCCGAACGACCCGAGCACCTGGTTCGCGGGCTTCGACAAGACCCAGGTCAGCCCGATCACCTCGCCGGACAACCTCGCGTTCGACGGCCACGGCAACCTCTGGATCGCCACCGACTCCGGTCAGGCGCTGTCGATCAACGACGGTCTCTACGGAGTGTCGCTGGAGGGCCCGACCCGCGGCCGCACCACCCTGTTCGCGAGCGTCCCCCTGGGCGGCGAGTGTTGCGGCCCGGTCATCTGCGACGAGTTCGTGCTGATCTCCGTGCAACACCCGGGCGATCTCGACGACGCGAGTCCGGAGTCGCCCAAGTCGGTTTTCCCCGACGGTCCCGGCACCCAGCCGCGCCCGTCCGTGGTGAACATCTGGAACGTGGGCGAGGAGGGCGCGCCCGGCCGCATCGGGCAGTAGCGGCCAGGCTCCGTTCAGCCGGCCGCGTGTTCGCGGTGCTCGCTGCGGGGAAGCAGCACGGCCGTGCCCAGGATGAGCACGCCGGCGATCCCGATGGCGGCGCGGGTGCCGGTGACGGTGGCGACGATCCCCCAGAGAAATGTAAGGACGGCGATGGTGGCGCCGCTCGTGATCGACCACGCCGACAGGGTTCGTGCGGCGTGGTCGGTATCGGTGTGTTCGAGCCGGTAGGCGGCGAACAGCGGGTTGAAGATTCCCATGCTCGTGATCAGGCCGAGCTCGATCGCGATGATGAGAAGAAGCCCTGCGGGGCCCGGCTGGACGAAGGACAGACCCACGGGCCAGCACACCCGGACGACGCCGCTGACGCGCATGACCTGGTGGCGCCCGAACCTCGCGGCGAGCGGCCGGGCCAACCGCGAGCCGATCAGACCGCCGATGCACGGGATTCCGAACGCCAGGCCGTACTGCCAGGGTGAGAAACCCATCTCGCGAAAGAGGAGGACGGCAAGCAGTGGCGAGGTCGCCATGATCAGCCCGTTGACCAGGCTCGTGTTGACGAACAGCGGCCGAAGCCGGGGATGGCGGAGGATGTAGCTCCACCCGCCGACGACGTCACTCGTGGTGAATCGCCTGGCGTTCCTCGACGGCGGTTGCCGCTCGTGGCCGCCGATCGCGCGAATCCCCAGTGCGGAGAGCAGGAAACTCGTCGCGTTGGCGACGACCGTTGTCATCGGTCCGAACATTCCGATCGCCGCGCCGCCTGCCGGCGGGCCGATCACGGTCGCGGTCCACGTGGTGGTCTCGAACCTGCTGGTGGCCGTCAGAAGGTCGTCAGGTCGCACCAGCGCCTTGAGGCACGCACCGCTGGCAGCGGTGAACACGATGTTGGCGGCCGCCATGATGATCGCGACGACCACGAGCTGGGGAAAGGTCAGCACGCCGAGCGCATACGCGGCCGGCACGGACATCAGCGCCGCGAACCGGATCAGGTCCGACCCGATCATGACCGGGCGCTTGCGGCGGAACTCCACCCATGGGCCCAGCGGCACCGCGATCAACGCTCCGACCGCCAGCCCGGCCGCGGAGAGGAACGAGACCTGCACCGTGGTGCTGTGCAACACGAGGACCGCGATGAGTGGGAAGGCGTCGAGTGCAAGCCACTTGCCGGCCGTGCTGGTGGCGTAGGCCGCCCACAACCAGCGGAACTCCCGACCCAACGATCTTCCGCGCCCCACGTCTCGCCCTTCGACCACCCGAACCGAACAACAGCTCGTTGATCGGGGTGTCGATCATTGCGGTGCCCACCGACATCGCCCCGTTGGGCTCGGCTCGAGGTCGGTGCTAGCTGCAGCGCTCGGCCACCGCGTCGCCGTCCGGCGCGCCCCTCTCGAACGAGATGTGTACGTGGTCGAGGTGGTTCTCGGTGGCGCTACCCCGGTCGGACATGTGCTCCCAGCCGTCGCCGTAGTTCACCCGCTGCTCCCAGATCACGTAGCTGATCCCCAGCTCCTCCTGGTTGCTGAGTGCACAGGCGGCGATCCGGTCGCCGCGCTCGCCCCGAACCATGAGGTCG
This sequence comes from Pseudonocardia sp., assembly GCA_036498885.1. Lineage (GTDB taxonomy): Bacteria > Actinomycetota > Actinomycetes > Mycobacteriales > Pseudonocardiaceae > Pseudonocardia. Next base: position 3,216 of record DASYES010000395.1, on the reverse strand, counting down.
AGGGCGAGGCCGCGCGGGTGATCCGAGACGCGGCTGCGCTGCCCCACGCCGATGAGGCGTGGCTCGTCGTAGAGGCAGCCGAGGAACGCGGCGGCGTCGCGCACCCACGGCTTCACCCGGCCGAGGCCGTCGAGGTCGGCGTCGCATTTCGCCCTGGCGGCTCGTTGCTCATCGGCCCTGCGCGCCACCTCGGCAAGACCCGCGGCCTTGATGAGCTCGGAGACATCCACCTGGGAGGGCTCGGGCTCCTCGGGTCCGCTCGTCACCGGGAGGACGGCGCTGCGTGCGCGAGTGATCGTGGTGCTGGGCTCGTTGCCCTGTTCCCCGTCGGCGGCGAGGAACACCACGGCCGGCTCGTCGGCGGCGGCGGGGAGGGGGCCGGTGGTGATCGCGGCGGTCGGCACCACGACAGCGAGGGCGCCGCCCGCGGCAGCGGCAGCGGTCATGCCGTTGCGCACGGCGGCCTGGGTGGCGGCGCGGTGTCGCGCGCCGGAGCGGCGGGGCGGTCCGGTCAGCGCACCGGGGAACGCGACCGTGGGTTCGGGTCGCGGGTGCGCGTTCCGGCCACCGGGGGAGCGGTGCCGAGACACGACCTGCCTTTCGGGACCGTGCGACCCGTGCGGCGTCCGGCTGGGGATCCGGTGGATCGGGGAATCCATGTCCGCTGGGGAGCCGGGTCACTACTGATCCGCAACCGACAGTAGCGAGCGATCACGCTCTGAAACGACTCTCTCACTCAGCGTGAGACGGACGCGGCGGGGGATGCGTTGAGCGGGCGTGTCGGCACGCTGGTCAGCAGCCGCGGAGCCGGTCGCCGCCGCCTCCGCTGGAGCCGAACGAGATGTGCACGTGGTCGAAGTGGTTGGCGGTGACGCCGCCGCGGTCCTCCATCGGCTGCCAGCCGCTGCCGAAGTTGATCCGTTGCTCCCAGATCACATAGGTGATGCCGAGCGCGTCCTTGTTCTTCAGGGCGCAGGCGGCCAGTTCGTCGCCCGTGGCGCGGTTGACCATGAAGTCCACCGCCTTCCCGCTCGGATGGTCGGACGTGCCGGCTCGGCCGGCCACGCCGTACACGGTCGGCTCGCCGAACCGGCAGCCCAGGGTCTCGGCCGCGGAACGGACGAAGGACTTCACGGCACCGAGGCCGGAGATGTCCATGCCGCAGTCGGGCGAACCCGACGCGGCGACGGTCTTCTCCGCGGCCGCCTGCTTCTCCCGGGCGGCGCGCTCTTCGGCGGCCGCCTGTTCGGCCGCCCGGTTGGCGAGCTGCTGCTCGAAGAGCTGCACCGCCTTGACGAGCTCTTTCGCGTCGACCACGTCCGGGTCCGGTGGAACCGGCTCCATGGAGGAGCGCAACACCACGTCCTCCCCGGTCTCCACGGGGACGGACAGCGCGACGGGTGCTGCGGCGGTGTCGATCACCACCGGAATCATGGACGCGGCCCCCACCAGGGAGAACGCGCCACCTGTGACGGCGACGACAGCGGTGCCTCGCCGCAGCGGGGAGGAGGCGGAGCCTTGCGCGGAGTGTGCCGGCGCCTGACGGCCGAGGGCCGTCAAGTGCGGGCGCTGGTGCGCGCGTCGGCTCCGGGGGGAGCGATGCCGAGCCACGACTTGCCTCCGGATCGACGGCTCCGGCTGGACGTCCGGTCGGGGGGTCCGGCGGGTGGGGAGGCCCGTGTCCTGTTTGTGACCGTGCCGTCATCGATCCGAGAGGCAACGTAGGCAACCCGAGACGCACATGGGCGTCGGCTCGCGGGCAGATGGGGCGAATGTGCCCTCGGCAGCGATGAATGGTGCGAAACGCCGCTTGTGGGGGACCTGGGCCGTTCATCGCGAATAGGCAGCGCCGCCGACCGTAACCGACCCGCTCGCCCGAGGCCTCCGCCGTCGAGGCAGCGGTCCTGCGGCGAGCGGGCCGGTGGTCGTCATCGAACGATGATGGTGTCGACCGGAGGTCAGCGCTGCTTGCGGTAGTGCACGGTCCGGCCGTTCAGCGGCTGGAGCTTGTGCGCGTTGCCCTCGGGAAAAAGCTCCTCGAAGCCATCGACCACGGCGTCGGACACGGCGCGGTGCTGGCGCAGCACCAGCCACGAGACGCCCTCGGTGTACGACGCGGTGGTGAGCGAGCCGTCGTAGCGGAACGTGGAAAGGTCGCCGGGCAGCGAGTCCTTCAGGTTGACGGCGACCTTCATCTCCTTACCGCACTCCTCGGGAAGCGTGTGCAGCACCGCATCCTGTGGGGTGCCGCCGCGCCCGCCGTGCGTGAGGAACAGCCCGACGACGAGCGTCTGGCCCTGTGGACCGCGGTGGACGTAGTGCTGTTCGAGCGAGTACCGGTGGCCATCCAGCACGTGCTCGGACCGGGTGTGGAAGTGGAACTGCTGCAGCTCGTAGCGGACGCCGCCGAGGTGCACGGCGGCGGTGTCCGCCGGAACCTCCGCCTCGACGGTCTCCTCCGGGCCGCGGGTGGTGCAGCCGGCGGGGTCGTCCGCGTCGCGGCTGACGTAGTGGACGCGCAGGTCGACGTGGCCGGGGTAGTCGATGACGAGCTCGGGGAGCTCGGGGGCGGCAACGGCGGATCGAGACCGGATGGCTATCGGGCTCTGGTGGGGCGGGGTGGCCATCGCCGATGGGGAAGTCGCCACCATTGCCGCCGCGGCGACGCCGGGCACGCCGGTCAGGAACGACCGTCGAGAAAAGGTCACGTTCTCTCCTCCAGTTGTTCGGGGTTCGCCCGGATTCGCCCGTTCGGACGATACGGCCACCGTCCATCAGTCGGAGGTACGTAGACCCGGACGAGGTACCCAACGTGGAGCACATCGCCACTGAACGTCACCGAGTGGCGGCGATTGCGCGCCCGGGCCGGCGAAGGGGTCAGCGCGCCGCGACGCCGGGTGACACACCGATGATCCGCTTGAAGGCGCGGCTGAACGCCGCCTCCGACCGGTAGCCCACCCGGTTCGCGACCTCGGCGACGGTGGCACCGTCCTCGGTGAGGAGGGCGCGGGCGGTCTGCATCCGCCACCGCGTGAGGTAGCGCATCGCGGGCTCGTCGACGAGCTCGGTGAAGCGCGCCGCGAAGGCCGAGCGGGACATCGCCAGTTCGTTCGCCAGTGACGCCACGGTCCAGTCGCGGGCAGGGTCACGGTGGATCAGTGAGATGGCCCGTCCGATCTGCCGGTCGCGCAGCGCTCCGAGCCAGCCGCGCTGGGC
>DASYES010000394.1:0-6458 GCA_036498885.1 Pseudonocardia sp. | reverse complement strand
CAGGGTGGCCTCGGCGTTGGCCCTGGCGTTGCTGACCGTGGTCTCGGCTTCGACTCTCGCACTGCTCAGCGTCGATTCGGATTCGGTGCGGGCGTTGGTCAGGGTCGATTCGGCTTCGGTCCTGGCGTTGGTCAGGGTCGATTCGGCTTCGGTGCGGGCGTTGGTCAGGGTCGATTCGGCTTCGGCTCTGGCGGCGGTCAGGGTTGCTTCAGCTTCGCTGCGGGCGCCCGTCAGGGTCGACTCGGCTTCGGTCCTGGCGCTGGTCAGGGTCGACTTGGCTTCGGTCCTGGCAGCGGTCAGCGTCGTCTCGGCCTCGGTACGGGCCTCGTCGAGGGCCGACTCAGCCTCGGCCGTCGCGGTGGCGACGATCTGCTTGGCCTGGGCCTCGGAATCCGTGAGGCGCCGGGTGACCTCGCTCGCGGCCCCGCTGAGCATCTCGGTGACCTCGTCCTGGGCCAGCCGGAGCATCGCGCGCATCCGCTCGCTCATGCCCTGTACGTTCTGGCCCGGGCTCACGAGCGTGCGCACCTGCGCCCGCAGTTTCTCCGCGCGCACCCGGGATTCGTCGAGCTCGCGAGCGAGCTGGCCCGCCTGCTCGAGCGCGGCGTTACGGTCGGCGACGAGGATGCTGACGTGCGCGTCGAGAGTGCGCAGGTGGGTGTCGACCTGGCCCTGGTCGTAACCCCTGCGGACGACCTCGAAGCCGGCTTCGGTAGAGGGCGGAACAGGGTCTCCCGGCATGGTGGTCACCGTACCGGGGAGGTTCCGTGGCGGGGCGATGCGCGGGCATTGTGGTGAACCGCCTCACTCCACCGGGCGAATCGCGAGGAGTTCACACGCCGCGGAAGCGATTGATCGCGTCGAGGTGTTTCGCGCGCGTCTCCGGGTCGGTCACCCCGAGCCCTTCGGACGGGGCGAGCGCCAGCACCCCGACCTTGCCCTGGTGACTGTTGGTGTGGACATCCAGGGCGGCCTGGCCGGTTTCGGCGAGGGGGTAGACCTTCGAGAGCGTGGGGTGAATGAGCCCTTTGTCGATCAATCGGTTCGCTTCGAACGACTCGCGGTAGTTGGCGAAGTGCGAGCCAATGATCCGCTTGAGGTTCATCCACAGGTACCGGTTGTCGAAGGTGTGCTCGTACCCCGAGGTGGAAGCGCAGGTGACGATCGTGCCGCCGCGGCGGGCGACGTAGACGCTCGCCCCGAACGTCTCGCGCCCCGGGTGCTCGAAGACGATGTCCGGGTCGTCACCGCCGGTCAGCTCACGGATCTTCGCGCCGAACCGCTTCCACTCCGTGGCGTCCTGGGTGTGCTCGTCCTTCCAGAACCGATAGCCCTCCGCGCTGCGGTCGATGATCAGCTCCGCGCCCATCCTCCGGCAGATCGCCGCCTTCTCCGGTGAGGAGACCACGCAGACCGGGATCCCGCCTCCGTTCAGCGTGAATTGCGTGGCGTACGAGCCGAGGCCGCCGGACGCCCCCCAGACCAGGACGGTATCGCCCTGCTTCATGTCGGCCCCGTTGCGGGAGACCAGCTGCCGGTAGGCGGTGGAGTTGACCAGGCCGGGGCTCGCCGCTTCCTCCCACGTGAGGTGGCGTGGCTTCGGGAGGAGCTGGTTGGACTTGACCAGCGCGAGCTCCGCCAGGCCGCCGAAGTTCGTCTCGAAGCCCCAGATGCGCTGCTGGGGATCCATCATCGTGTCGTTGTGCCCGTCAGGGCTCTCCAGCTCCACCGACAGGCAGTGCGCCACCACCCGGTCGCCGGCCTTCCACAGGTTGACACCGTCGCCTGCGCGCAGCACCACGCCCGCCAGGTCGGAGCCCACCACGTGATACGGCAGGTCGTGGCGCTTGGTGAGCGGCGAGAGCCGCCCGTAGCGCTGCAGGAACCCGAACGTCGGCATCGGCTCGAAGATCGACGTCCAGACGGTGTTGTAGTTGATGGCGCTGGCCATCACCGCTACGAGCACCTCGCCGGGGCCCGGCTCCGGAGTCGGCACCTCGTCCAGATGCAGGCTCTTGCGTGGGTCCTTCTCGCGCGTCGGGATGTCGGCGAACATCTCGGTCTCGTCGGCGTGCACCGTGATGCCGCGGTAGGACTCCGGCACCTCGAGGTGGCCGAGGGTGTCGAGCTGCTCGGCGAGGATCGCGTCGAGGATCTCCTGCACGGCTGCCTCCAGTGACTCGAGTCGCGCCGGGTGGTATCCCAAAAGTTACTGCGCAGTATGGTAGCCGTAGCTGGTGATCGACGGGAGTGACCAGTGCCACTTCCACTCAGTGGGCGGCTTCCGCCGCCGGTTCCACCAGCTCGACGAGCACACCTCCCGCGTCCTTCGGGTGAACGAAGTTGATCCGTGAGTCGGCCGTGCCCCGCCGGGGCTCGTCATAGAGCAGGCGGATGCCCTTCTGCCGCAGGGCCGCGCACGTGGCGTCGATGTCGGCCACGCGGTAGGCCATCTGCTGGATTCCCGGGCCGCTGCGCTCGAGGAACTTGCCGATCGCCGAGTCCGGCCGCAGCGGAGCGAGGAGCTGCACGGCGGACCCCGCATCCCCGGGTGCGGACAGCATGGCCTCCCGCACTCCCTGCTCCTCGTTGGTCTCGACATGCGTGGCGACCAGGCCGAAGGTGTCGGCGTACCAGGCGATGGCCTCGTCCAGGTCTGCGACCGCGATCCCGACGTGGTCCACTGCGACGACCGTGTGCTCTCCCATGGGTGGGGAATGTAACCCGGCGGGGCCGAGACGTGCGGTTTGTGCGAGGAGTCACCATCGAGGACCGTCGCAGACCAGGATCATCAGTGCTAGCGCGGGTATCGTTGTGTCGCGCCGTCGCAGCCGCTGGAGGTAGTCGTGTCCGGATCCGTGATCGTCGCAGGTGCCCGCACCCCCATGGGGAAGTTGCTGGGCGGTCTGAAGGACTTCAGCGGGGCCCAGCTCGGCTCGTTCGCGATCAAGGCGGCCCTCGAACGGGCCGGTGTGGCGCCCGAGCAGGTCCAGTACGTGATCATGGGGCAGGTCCTCACGGCAGGCGCCGGTCAGATCCCGGCCCGCCAGGCCGCCGCCGGCGCCGGCATCCCGATGGATGTCCCGGCGCTCACCATCAACAAGGTGTGCCTGTCCGGGCTCGACGCCATCGCCCTGGCCGACCAGCTCATCCGCGCGGGCGAGTTCGACATCGTGGTGGCAGGCGGTCAGGAGTCGATGACGCAGGCTCCGCACCTGCTGCCGAAGTCCCGTTCCGGGTTCAAGTACGGCGACGTCACGATGCTCGACCACATGGCCCACGACGGTCTGTTCTGTGCGTTCGACCAGGTCGCGATGGGTGCGTCCACCGAGAAGTTCAACTCCCGCTACGAGCTGACGCGCGAGGAGCAGGACGAGTTCGCCGCCCGCTCCCACCAGCTCGCCGCCAAGGCCTCGGTGGACGGGACGTTCGCCGAGGAGATCACCCCCGTCACGGTGCCGCAGCGCAAGGGCGACCCCGTGGTCATCGACACCGACGAGGGCATCCGCGGCGACACCACCGCCGCGGGCCTCAGCAAGCTGCGCCCTGCCTTCTCCTCCGACGGCACCATCACCGCGGGCTCGTCGTCCCCGATCTCCGACGGCGCCGCCGCCGTGGTGGTCATGAGCAAGGCCAAGGCCGAGGAGCTCGGGCTGGCCTGGATCGCGGAGATCGGTGCCCACGGCACGGTCGCCGGACCGGACGCCAGCCTGCACGAGCAGCCCGCCAACGCCATCGCCACCGCGTGCGCGAAGGAGGGCATCGACGTGGCCGACATCGACCTCGTCGAGATCAACGAGGCGTTCGCGGCGGTGGGCGTCGTGTCCACGCGGAAGCTCGGCATCGACCCGGAGAAGGTCAACGTCAACGGCGGCGCCATCGCGCTCGGCCACCCGATCGGCATGTCCGGCGCCCGCCTCGCGCTGCACCTCGCGCTCGAGCTCAAGCGCCGCGGTGGCGGCACCGGTGTGGCTGCGCTCTGCGGCGGCGGCGGCCAGGGCGACGCTCTGATCGTCCGCGTGCCGGCGGCGAGCTGACCCCACCGGCATGGCACGCCGGGCGGCGGTCACCGATCTCGTCGATCGGGCCCGGCGCGGCGAACACCTGGCCGTCGCGCGGCTGATCTCCCTGGTGGAGGACGGCGTCGGGACGTCCGGTGGCGGGCAACTGCGGGAAGTGGCCGCCGCGCTCGCCCCGTACAGCGGCCGGGCCCACGTGGTGGGCCTGACCGGGCCTCCGGGAGTCGGCAAGTCGACGTCGACGTCGGTGCTGGTACGTGCGCTGCGAGAGCAGGGTCGCCGGGTCGGCGTCCTGGCCGTCGACCCGACCTCACCGTTCTCCGGCGGTGCGCTGCTCGGCGACCGGGTGCGGATGGGGGAGCACGCCACCGACGACGGCGTGTTCATCCGCTCGATGGCCACCCGCGGCCACCTCGGTGGCCTGGCGTGGGCCACCCCCCAGGCCCTGCGCGTGCTCGACGCGGCCGGCTGCGACGTGGTGCTGGTGGAGACGGTCGGGGTGGGACAGTCCGAGGTGGAGGTCGTGTCGCTCGCCGACACGACGGTGGTGCTGCTGGCTCCCGGCGCGGGCGACGGCATCCAGGCGGCCAAGGCCGGGATCCTCGAGGTGGCCGACGTCTTCGTGGTGAACAAGGCCGACCGCGACGGCGCCGACCAGGCGATCCGCGACCTGCGGCACATGCTCTCCCTCGGGGAGCGTCCTGCCGAGGGCGGTTGGACCCGTCCGGTGGTACGCACCGTGGCCGCCCGCGGCGAGGGCGTTGACGACCTGGTCGTGGCGCTCGACGCCCACCGTCACTGGCTCGACGAGGTGGGCGAGCGCGAGCGGCGGCGGATCGCTCGGGCCGAGGCGGAGATCCAGGCCATCACGCTGGAAGAGGTGCGGTCCCGCATCGGTGACCTGCGCGGCGTGCACGGGCTCCGCGAGCTCGCCCGGCGGGTGCTGGCAGGCGAGCTGGACCCCTACCGCGCCGCCGACCAGCTGACCGGCAGCGTGGGACCGGCTGAGGCGGCACACGCGGGGAACGGGCCGCAACCGTGATCGGCATTTCGGCCACCGCATGGCGCGACTTTCCGACGCGGATTCTTGCCGGGCCGGCGGCATGATCACGTTCGGGGAGCGGTAGCTGTGCCGGGGCGGCCACGTGTCCCACCTGGTGATCATGATGTGGAGTCGGCCGGTCGGCGGGTGTGCGGTGGAGTGATCATTGTTTTGGGAGCAAGAGCCGTTGTGGGCGCCCCTCTGCGTCCCGAACTGGTGATCATGGAGCCGGCCCAGGCATCAGCGCTCCGTGGCTTCGGGAGCCGCAGCCACGCCGGATCAATAACGGGCCGGCAGCCGGGGGTGGTGGTCGCCGCCTGGAGTTGCGGCGACCCGGCAGGACGGCGGCGGGCCGTTCACGAGCGCGTGCGGAACGCGGCGAGCCGGGCACCGATCTGTTCCGAGCCGATGCGAAGGGCGAGCTTGCGGGCCAGGCGCGCGTGCTCGGCCGCGTCTTGTGGCCGGTGGGCCGCGAGCGCGAGGGCGAGGTCGGCGTGGACGGCAGCGCGGTGGCGGGCTGATCGGGGATCGGAGGCAAGTGCCTGCTCCAGCGGCCCGACCGCCTCCGCATCGCCGAGCGCGACCAGGGTGCGCCCGTGCCATCGGTGCAGGTCGGCCAGCTCGAGAACGGGGCCGCCCCGCAGGGCGACGATGTCGACCCGGGAGTGCTGCAGCCGGCGTGCGGCCGCGGTGATGGCCTCGTGAGCGGCCGGGGCGTCGCCCGCGGCGGCGCTGGCGACGGCGCGTGCGGCGTCGAGACGCACCTGCGCGGGATCGCAGGTGGCGGGTCCGGCGAGGTCCAGCAACTCGACGGCGGTGGCGGGCTCGCCCACGTCCACCAGCACGGCGGCCTGTCCGGCCACGGCATCGGCCTCCGGGACGCCGGCCTCCCGCGCCGCGGTGCGGGCGCGGTCGTACCGACGCCATGCCTCGTCGGGGCGGGCGCGGTCGAGCTCCTGGGCCCCGGCCAGCGTGGCTGCCCCGGCCAGCACAGCCGCGACCTCGGCCCGCCGGCCGGGGGTCAGGGTGTGGATGAGCGTCTCCTCGAGCTGCTCGACGAGCGCTCGCACCAGCTCGCCCGCCCCGGCGGCGCCCAGCTCGTCGTCGAGCCTGCCGGCGACGGCGAGTTGCTCCCACCACAGCTCGAGGCCGGTGTGGTCGACGGCCGCGGCTGCGGCGATCGCCGACCGGAGCCGATCGGACGCGGTGGTGGTGGCATCGGCTGCGGGCGCCACCGCGATTCCGAGGTCGTCCGGTGTGCGGCCGTACAGCTCGGCGAGGAGGGTGCGGTAATGCGGCTCGGGCAGGGCGTGGCCGTTCTCCCACCGGGAGAGCAGGGTCTTCAGGCTCGTCGCAGCCGCGACGGGTGTGCCCGTGGCGCGGCCCAGCGTCGCGAG
>DASYES010000393.1:0-4525 GCA_036498885.1 Pseudonocardia sp. | reverse complement strand
GACGCCCGATTCACGCGCGCGAGTCGCCCGATCCGCACGCCGGCGAGGTACGGGTGCGTGTGGAGGCGGCCAGTGCCGACAACGTGCCGCGCGCCGTGGTCGCCGTCGCCGGCTGCGCAGTGATCACCGGTCTCGGAGCGGTGGTGAACGTGGCGGCTCCGCCGACCCGCCCGTGGACCTGCCAAGGATCTTCTCGCTCTACGGCTCCGGACGCCTCCCGCTGGACGTGCCGCTCGGCACGCGGCACTCCCTCGACGAGGTCGGCGAGGCGTATCGCGCGCTGGGCTCGGGCGCCACGGGCCACGCTGTCCTGATCCCCACGCGCGCCGATCTCAGGGACCCTCCAGCCTGCAGTCGTACTGTGAGTCTCCCCGCGAGCGGCAACCGGCGGCGGTGACCTTCCACCCGTCACTCGTGCGGGTCAGGAACACCGTGTCACCGACGAGCCGTACCTGGGCCCGGTCTCCCGACACCGTCGACGACACCACAGCGCCCTTGGGTAGCGAGAGCTGCGACATCGCCTGCACGCACGACTCGGCCCGCCGGGTCTGCAGTGCCGAGACCGTGGCGGGCGCGAGCATCTGGCACCGGGCGGGCGGGTCGGCCGCCGGGAACGCCGAGGCCACCTGCTCGACTTCCGGCTGCTCGAGGCCTGCGCATGCGGACAGGAGCAGCGCCGCGGCCGCCATCGCCGCGGCACGCATGATTCCCTGTGCCCGCCCCCTGGACCGGGCAACTCCGGACCCCCGCCCGTCCGCCGGCAGACTCTTCACATCCGCCAGGGTGCCGCGACCCGCGGGCCCTACGCCCCCGCCCCCTCTGCCAGGACCGCCCAGACCGACTTCTCGCCGTCGACAGTGGTCACTCCCCATTCGCTGGACACCGCCGCGACCACCTGCAGCCCCCGCCCGCGCGAAGCCGTCACGTCGACGGGCTGCAGCTCCGGTAGTTGCCGCGGGGCGAAGTCCCGCACGGTGATGCGCAGCCCGTCGTGATCACGGCTCACGGTGAGGACACAGGGCGTTTGGGCGTGGTCCACCGCGTTCGCGACGAGCTCCGTGGCGACGAGGAGGGCGTCGTCGCACGTGTGGTCGTCCAGCCGCCAGTCGCGGCACGCCACCCGGACCGTCTCCCGGGCGGCCCTGGTCGAGCCGAGCTCCGCGGGCAGCATCCGATGCCGGATCCACCCGTCCAGCCCGCCATTCGCCACCACGAAGTCGACGTACCCGGCCGCCGGTCGGCACAACCGGTTCTCCCACTCGTGGGATCCGTCGGCCGAATGCCGGAAAGGAGTGAGCAACGGGCTGACACGGATGTCCCCACCACCAAGCATCTACTTATCGGGCCACCGATGCTGTCGTACGCTCGGCGGACAGGACGCCCCTGACGTGCGGATACGAGAACGAGGCTGCGGTGGGCGCTGATGACGAGCAGGTACGGATCGCGCCGGTCCAGGACGCCCTCGACCTGGACCGGCTGGCCGCCGTGGCGCGCTACGAGATCCTCGACGCGCCACCCGACGGCGCGTTCGACCGCATAGCGGCGCTGGCCGCGCGCTGGTTTCGCGCACCCATCGCGACGGTCACGATCGTCGACAAGGACCGCGTGTGGTTGACAGCGGCACACGGGCTGGAGGGGGTCCGCCAGCTCGGGCCGGAGCCGGGGCTCTGCGCGTCGGCGGTGCTGCCGAAGGCTCCCTACGTCATGAGCGACGTGCTGCTCGACCCACGGGCGTCCGACAACCCGCTGGTGCGGGCGGCGATGGGTGTGCGCTTCTACGCTGCGGCCCCCATCGTGACCCGCGACGGACACCGGCTCGGCACGATCAACGTGCTCGACGTCGAACCCCGTGAGGTCACGGACGCGGGCCTGGAGGCGCTGCAGGACCTCGCCGAGATCGTCATGGACCAGCTCGAGCTGCGCCTGTCCGCGCTGCGCACGGTACGGGCGGAGCGACAGCTGCGCAGGCAGGCCGACGAGCACCGCGCTGAGATCGAGCAGTTCGCCGGCACGCTCCAACGCACTCTGCTGCCGCCCGCGCTGCCCGAGGTACCGGGTCTGGAGCTGGCCTGCCACTACCACACCGCCTCGGCCAGGGACGTAGGCGGCGACTTCTACGACGTGTTCGCGCTGCCAGACGGACGGTGGGCGTTCTTCCTCGGCGACGTCTGCGGGCACGGCGCACCCGCTGCAGCGCTGACCTCGATGACGCGCTACAGCCTGCGTGCCGCCGCACTCCACGATCCGGACCCGATTCGGGTGCTGTCGGAGGTGAACGGCGTACTGCTCCAGGACCCCGCCACCGAGAACCGGTTCGCCACGGTGATCTACGGGATCGTGGAGAAGGACACGGGAGTACCGGACGGCGTCCTCGTCACCCTCGGCACCGGCGGTCACGAACCGCCGCTCCGGCTCCGCATCGGGGAGCAGGGCCTCGACGTCGGCTGCACCTCTGCCGTCGAGGCCGGACCCCGGCGCGTGGGAATGCTCGTCGGCGCCGTGCCCGATGCGTACTTCATGACGTGGGAGCTGACGCTGCGCCCGGGCGAGACGCTCCTGCTCTACACCGATGGGCTCACCGACACCGCGGTCGGCGGCGAGCAGCTCGGCCAGGACGGAGTAGCCCGGCTGCTCCGCACGGGGCGTGGCTGCACGGCCGCCGATGTCGTCCGCGACCTCGTGGCGCACATCGCCGGATTCGATCCGCCACCCCGCGACGACATCGCGCTGCTGGCGCTCGGTGTTCCGGACGGTTGAGGCGCGAATCCGCTGTGCCACTTCCCGCTGTGTCACTTCCCTCCCCGCTGCGTCACTTCCCGGTCGGACACCCGGCACGCACGTGCCCATCCGTGCGGTGACCGCTGCGGCGCGCCATGCCCTCCGGCGCGATCGCCACGGGCAGCGTCGATCTCGTGCTGCCGTTGGAGCTCATCGGGCCTGCCCTCGTGGCTCTGGCGATGCTCCCGGCGACGGAGCTCCGCCCGGTCACCCGGAGGGCGGGCGGATCAGCGCCCAGACCGTCTTCCCGTCGGGATGGTCGGTGACCCCCCACTGGTGGGCCACGGCGTCGACGACATGCAGGCCACGGCCGCCGTGCCCGCCGATGATGCGTGGGCGCGGCCTGGGCGCGTCCCCGGGACGGTAGTCCCGAACCTCGACCCACAACCCTCGATGATCCAGGCCGATGCGCAAGCGGCTGGTGCTCGCAGCGTGCACCACCGCGTTGGTCACGAGCTCGCCGGCGACGAGGGCGACATCCTCGTACAGGTCTGCCACGCCCCAGTCGAGGCATACGTCGGACAGGAACATCCGCGCCGCACGAGGTGCTCCTGAATGCGCCGGCAGCTCTCGGGCCCGTGTGACACGGTCCGGTCTCTCGAGCATGCGCCGTTCGGCATCGGCGCAGGTCGCCACGACCGGCACCGTCCGCGGAACGCGCAGAGCCTCCAGGTTCGAGCGCATCCAGTCGTCGGCCCCGAAGAGCACCAGTCCGGCGGCGGGCCAGCCGCCTGCGTCGATCAGCACCGACGGGAAGACCTGTACGGCAGGCTCCCATTCCAGGCGGATCCGGGACAGGTCGACGAGGAGCCGCTCGTGGTCGGCGAGCAGCTTGGTCAACAGTCGCCGCACGTCCCCCATCGTGCCGAGGCGCAGGACGCCGGTCAGCTCGACGAGTGCGTGGTCGTCGCGCACCTCGAGGCGGCCGAGGACTCCGCTCACAACCACCGCACCGACCTCCTGGCGGGGAGAATAGGTGAAAGCAGCGTATTCCGGGCGGTACGGCGCGCGGCTTCACCGGCGGCTCGGCTCTGTCTCCGCTGCGCGATCACCGTGCTCGGCCCCGCCCCCGGCGTCGCGGGCGTCCGGGCAGCCAGCCGCGCCCTCCTGCTCCAACTCGCCCACCACCTCCGCGCTGTCCAACGCCCAGAGCTCCGCGGCCTGGCGGTTCCACACCTGAACATGCAGCTCACACCCGAGGACCACAACTCCTGCGCGGCGGCTCGGCAAGGTCGCCCCCGGGAAACTTCACCGCGGAGCGGTCGACCCGGGGTCCCCGGCTCTGCGGGGCCACGCCACCAGCAGCGAGCAGGTGGAACCCGAGGAGCGCCACGTAGATGTGTCCGGGACGCAGCGGCTCCCGCGCTCGGCGTAAAAAATCCGGACAATGCCGGAACGAATCCTGTGGTTTTCCAGTTGGATGCAGTAGGTCGTCGAGTTTCGGTGTTCGTGTTTTGCACGCCCGCAGGAACGAAGCAGTGGCCGCCGTCAGCGTCACGAGGACGCAGGCGAACGCCGCTGTTGCCGGCCGGGCTCCGCACGCTGCGGAACCCAACCTGCGAGGAGCAGACAACATGGCACAGGGAACCGTGAAGTGGTTCAACGGCGAGAAGGGCTTCGGCTTCATCTCGGTCGACGGCGGCGGCGCTGACGTCTTCGTGCACTATTCCGAGATCGACGCCGGCGGATTCCGCGACCTCAACGAGGGACAGCGCGTGGAGTTCACGATCGGTCAGGGCGCCAAGGG
>DASYES010000392.1:0-4363 GCA_036498885.1 Pseudonocardia sp. | reverse complement strand
GAACGGCTTGGTGACGTAGTCGTCGGCGCCCAGCTCGAGGCCGAGCACGCGATCCTCCTCCTCGCCGAGCGCGGTGAGCATCACGATGGGCAGGTCGGCCGACTCGCTGCGGAGTCGCCGGCAGACCTCAAGACCGCCGAGGCGGGGCAGCATGAGGTCGAGGATCACGATGTCGGGGACGCGCCCGGCCACAGCGTGCATGGCCTGCTCGCCGTCGCCTGCTACCTGGACCAGGTAGCCCGAGCTGTCCAGGTAGCGCGTCACCACGTCCCGCACCATCACGTCGTCGTCGACGACGAGGGCGAGCGGCTGGTCGGTCACAAGAATCCCCGCACAATACAAGGCTAACCGCGGGAGCAGGCCACGGACGGGGACCCGAACGACGTCACGGATCGGTAAGCGTCACCGGTTCCTGAATCGCGCCGGCGCTGGGCGGGGGTGCCGGCGCCGACGCGATCCACTTGTCCCGGCTGCGGGGCACCGCAGGCGGGACTTCCGGAACGGAATCATCCCCGCACCGGTCTCGTCAACCACTGCGAGCACATGAGCGGTCACTGTCAGGACGCCGCGCCGAGTGTCACGGAGACCGACCGATCGGCGAGCTGGATCACAACCACCTCACCCGGTGCGCGAGACCGTACCGCGGCTTGAAGTCCGTCGCCTGCCAGAATGCGCTGGCCATTGAAGGCGATCACCAGGTCACCCGCCTTGATGCCGGCGACTTCGGCGGCGCTGCCCGGCGCCACGCCCTGGATGCGGGCCCCCGACACCTGCGGGTCGTTGCTGACGTTCACTCCCAGGACCGCACGGGAGGCCTTGCCGGTGCGTTCGAGCTCCTCGGCCACTCGCTTCGCCTGGTTGATCGGCACGGAGAAGCCGACGCCGATCGATCCGCCCTGCTCCCCGGTGGTGGCGATCGCAGAGTTGATCCCGATGACGCGGCCCTGCATGTCCACCAGCGGTCCACCGGAGTTGCCGGGGTTGATCGCGGCGTCGGTCTGCAGCGCGTTCAGCACGGTCGCCTCACTGGCGGCCTGGTCACCGCCCACGCTCACGGGACGGTTGAGCGCGCTGATGATGCCGGTGGTCACCGTGCCCCCCAGCCCCAGCGGCGAACCGAACGCCACCACCTGCTGGCCGACGCGCACGGAGTCGGAGTTGCCCAGCTCGACCGTGGTGAGACCGGTGACGCCCTGGGCCCGGATCAGGGCGAGGTCGGAACTGGGGTCGCGGCCGACGATCGCGGCTTGCGCGGTGGCGCCGTTCTGGAACACGGCGGTGACCCGGCCCCGGTTCGCCGCCGGTTCCACGACGTGGTTGTTGGTGAGCAGCAGCCCGTCGGCGCTCAGGACCATCGCTGAGCCCTCACCGCTCGAACCGGCACCCTCCACGCGCAGCTGCACGACGCTCGGGAGCACTCGTTCGGCGACGGCCTCCACCGGGCCTATCGGCAGCGCGTTGTCCGCGACCTCCGGGAGCGGGGCACCGAGCACACCGCTGGAACCACCGGTCTGTCTGCTCTCGGCGAGCGAGTAGCCGACGGATCCCCCGACACCTCCGGCGAGCAGCACCCCGGCCAGGCCGATCGCCACCAACCGGCCGGTCCCCCACCGGGGCGGCGGTGGTGCCGGCGGCGGATAGCCGGGCCCGTTCCCTGCGGGGTAGCCGACCGTGCGGTAGGGACCGGTGTAGGGGTCACCGTGGTAGGTGGGCCCTCCGCCGTGGCCGCTCACCCCGGCCGGCGGCACGCGATCATGCGGCCCGGGGGGCATCGCGTGGGGGTCGGGGTTCTCGTTCGCCATTGGTTCCACCGTGTCCGAGAGTTCCGAGTTCGTGACGGTCGAGCCTAAGAGGCAGCTGGGGGCCTCGGCGAGCGGGAGAGGGCGTCAGAAGCGTGGTTGGCGCCCCGGAAGGCGCACCGCCAGCAGAGCTCCGCCCTCCGGCGCGCGTCCGGCCCACACGGCGCCGCCGTGCCGTACCGCCACCTGGCGGACGATCGCCAGGCCGAGACCCGAGCCGGGCATCGTGCGGGACGTGGCCGCACGGTAGAAGCGGTCGAAGACCCGCGGCAGGTCCTCCTCGGCGATGCCGGGCCCGGCGTCCGCGACCTCGAGCACGATCCACCACTCGTCGAGCGGACGCATCTGCACCCGCACCCGGCCCCCCGGTGGGCTCCACTTCGCGGCGTTGTCGAGCAGGTTGAGCACGGCCCGCTCGAGCGCGGTGGAGTCGCCCACGAGCGTCCACGGCACGAGCATCGGCACGAACTCGACGTCCCCGGCCCGCCGCCGGGCCCTCTCCAGCGCCCGGAGCACCAGGTCGGTCAGCTCCAGCGGCTCGTGCACCACGAGGGGAACGTCGTCGCGGGCCAGCTCCACGAGGTCACCGACGAGCGTGGACAGCTCCGCCACCTGCGCCTGCACGTCCTCGAGGATCTCCGCGCGATCGGAGTCGGGGAGCGTGGGGGCACCTGGCCTGCTGGCCGCCGCGAGCAGCTCGAGGTTGGTGCGCATCGAGGTCAGCGGCGTGCGCAGCTCGTGGCCGGCGTCGGCGACGAGGCGGCGTTGCTGTTCCTGGGACGCGGCGAGCGCACCGAGCATGTCGTTGAAGCTGCGGGTGAGCCGGGCCAGCTCGTCGGAACCATCGACGGGGATCGGCCGCAGCTCGCCAGTGGCGGCCACCCGCTCGGTGGCGGCGGTGAGCCGGTCCACGGGCCGCAGCCCGGCCCTGGCGATGAAGAAGCCCGCGAACGCGGCGAGCACCACGCCGATGCCGCCCACGATCGGCAGGGCCACACCGAGCTTGGTGAGCACCTGCTGGGTGGAGTCCAGCCGCTGCGCGATCACCAGGGCCTGCCCCGGGCCGGCCTGCACGGCCACCACGCGGTACTGGATCCCGTCCTCGGACGCCGTGCGGGCGGAGGACGTCTGGACGCCCTGCGCGACCGCCAGCTCGTCGACCCCGAGCGGCGGTGCGGATGCCTGGCCCTCCGCGGAGCTCGCCCGTCCGTCGGAGAGGAGAAGGGCGAGCCGGATGTCGCCTGCGCCGAGCACCTCGGTGGGGATGGTGGCCAGTTGCCGGGGGTCGGCCAGCTCGCTCTGGGCGGCGGCGGACGCGCGCTGCAGCAGGTTGGCGTCGAGGGTCTCGAGGATGTTGGCGCGCACCGTCACGAACGCCGCGATCGACACCAGCACCACTGCGAGCGCGGCCACCAGCGCGGCCAGTATCCCGATGCGGGCGCGCAGTGACACCTGGTCGAGCGCCGCGATGCGCGGGACGGAGCCGTCCGGACGGCCGTGGCGCATCGTGGCGGTGGGGGCGTTCGCTGCCGCATGCTGGTCGGCGGGTGGACGCGCGGCCGCAGGGCGCGGCCGTGCACGGTCGCTCAGCGCAAGGAAGTACGCCCGCGCACGCTCACCGACCGTCGAGATGGCGGGCCTCACGGCGGAGTGTCACGGAGGACGTAACCGACGCCCCGCACGGTGTGGATCAGTCGGTGCTCGCCGCCCGCCTCGGTCTTGCGGCGCAGGTATCCGATGTACACCTCGAGCGCATTCCCGGTGGTCGGGAAGTCGTACCCCCAGACCTGCTCGAGGATCTGGGCGCGGGTGAGCACCCGGCGGGGATGTGCGAGCAGCAGCTCCAGCAGGGAGAACTCGGTGCGGGTGAGGCTGATCGGCCGGTTTCCACGACGGACTTCGCGGGTGTCCTGATCGAGGCTCAGGTCGGAGAACTCCAGCGTCTTGCCGTGCCCGTCGGCGAGGGCGAGGTCCTCCGGCGTGCGGCGGCGAAGCAGCGCCCGCAGCCGCGCGAGAAGCTCCTCCAGGGCGAACGGCTTGGGCAGGTAGTCATCGGCGCCGGCGTCGAGCCCGGCCACCCGGTCCGAGACGGCGTCGCGCGCTGTGAGCACGAGGATCGGCAGGTCGTCCCCGCTGCCCCGCAGGCGACGGCACACCTCCAGACCGTCCAGGCGAGGCATCATCACGTCGAGCACCATCGCGTCCGGGCGTTGTGCGAGCACGGCGTCGAGGGCGGCCTGCCCGTCGTTCGCAAGCTCGACCTGGTAACCGTTGAACGCGAGCGAGCGGCGCAGCGAGTCGCGGACGGCCCGGTCGTCGTCGACAACGAGGATGCGCATGCAGCCAGTGTGACCTGCGCGTCTGAGACGCGCCTGAGAGGTGCTTGTGCAGAGCACCACGTGTTCGCGCCGACCGTCCGGTATTCGGTCACACGAGGTTGCGGCGCCGGTAGAGCCAGGTGGAACCCACGGTGGCGACAGTCAGGATGCCGACCGTCCACGCGAACGCAACCCAGCCCTGACCGCCGATCGGCGCGCCGGTGAGCAGGCCGCGGACCGTCTCGA
>DASYES010000391.1:0-2628 GCA_036498885.1 Pseudonocardia sp. | reverse complement strand
CCGACACGGTCAAGGAGCGCACCGCGTTGGAGGCGGCCTATCAGGGCGGCACCCGGCCCTGGATGCTCTGGGAGAACAGCGCCGGCGACCGCGACCCCCTACAGGCCACCATCGCGGAGATGAAGGCGAGCACGGGCCAGGTGGAGACGGTCACCGTCCCCGCGCCCCGGTAGCCCCCGCCCCGGCCCGGCGACCGGGGCGGGGGCTACCGGGCGGAATCCCTCAGACCGCGAGCCAGACCGCCGCGTCCGGTGGCAACATCCCGTCCACGGCATCCAGGCCGCTCCCGAGCAGCACCCTCGCCCCTGCCGGGAGCTGCGCCGGATCGTCCGACAGGTTCGTCACGCAGGTGAAGTCCGCGCCGCGGGAGAACGCGAGCACGCCGGGCGCGCTCGGCAGCCACGTGAACGGCCCGTCACCCAGGTCCGGGTGCTCGTGCCGCAGCGCCAGCGCCGCCCGGTACAGGCTGAGCATCGACTCCGGGTCGCCCGCCTGCGCCTCCACCGTGACGGAGGCGAAGTCCGCGGGCTGGGGCAGCCACGGCGCGGCGTGCGCCCCCGCCGGGCTGAACCCGAACGGGGGCGTGGCCCCGGACCAGGGCAATGGCACTCGGCAGCCGTCGCGGCCACGGTCGGTGTGCCCGGAGCGCGTCCACGTGGGATCCTGCAGCACCTCGTCGGGCAGGTCCTCCACCTCCCACAACCCCAGCTCGTCGCCCTGGTAGACGTACGCTCCGCCGGGCAGCGCGAACATCAGCAGGGCGGCCGCCCTGGCCCGACGCCTGCCGAGCTCCCGGTCGAAGGTCGCGGCGGGTGCGAGATCGGCGAGCGAGTGCCCCGCCCCGTTGGTGGACCGGCGACCCAGCCGGGAGACGTGGCGGACGACGTCGTGGTTGGACAGCACCCATGTCGCGGCCGCGCCGACTGCGGCCACCGTCTCGAGCGAGTGGTCGATGGCCCGGCGCAGGGCGGGCGCGTCCCACGGGGCGCGGAGGAAGTCGAAGTTGAACGCGGAGTGCAGCTCGTCGGGGCGCAGGTAGAGCGCGAGCCGCTCAGGCGAGTCGACCCACGCCTCGGCGACGAAGACCCGCGGCTCTGCGTAGGAATCGGCGACACGGCGCCACGCACGGAAGATCTCGTGCACGCCGTCACGGTCCCAGTGCGGGTGATCGCTGCGGTCGACCGGGCCGAGCATGATCTCCTCGTCGTGCCCCAGGTCGGGAAGGCCGTCGGACTTGACCATCCCGTGCGCCACGTCGATGCGGAACCCGTCGACACCCCGGTCGAACCAGAACCGCAGGATCGACTCGAACTCCTCCTGCACCCGCGGGTCGCTCCAGTTGAAGTCGGGCTGCGCCGCGTCGAAGAGGTGCAGGTACCACTCCCCCGGCCGGCCGTCGTCCGCCACCCTGGTCCACGCCGGGCCGCCGAAGACACTGCGCCAGTCGTTGGGCGGGTCGTCGCCGCCCGGGCCGCGCCCGGGCCGGAAGTGGTAGCGGCTGCGCTCCGGAGAACCGGGGGCTGCCGCGAGCGCCTCCTGGAACCAGGCGTGCTGATCGGAGCTGTGGTTCGGAACGATGTCGAGGATCACCCGCAGCCCGAGGGCGTGCGCCTCGTCCACCAGCGCCGCTGCCTCCTCGCCGGTACCGAACACCGGTTCCACCGCGCGATAGTCGGCCACGTCGTACCCGCCGTCGGCCATGGGCGAGGGGTACCAGGGGTTGATCCATACGGCATCGACGCCGAGATCGCGCAGATGCCCGAGCCGGGCGCGGATACCGGCGATGTCACCGATCCCGTCACCGTTCCCGTCGGCGAAGCTGCGAATGTAGAGCTGGTACACCACGGCGTCGCGCCACCAGGTCTCCACGTCGGTCCGCTGCCCGGCGACCTCGGCCGTGCCCATGCGCTCTCCTCGTCGATCGACTGCGTGCCGGGATCATCATCTGATGTCCGCAACGCCTTCGCTCAGCGGGCCGAGCCGCATCCTCGCGTGCCAGCCGGGAGCGGACCCGACCAGCTCCGCCGCGCGCTCGGCGATGGCCAGCACGGTGGCGGTGATGTTCGCGCCCACGATCGACGGCATGACCGACGCATCGGCGACCCGCAGACCGCTGATGCCTCGGACGCGGAGCTCGGTGTCGACCACGGCGCCATCGTCGTCGCCCATTCGGCAGGTGCCCGCGGGGTGCCGGGCGCTGCGCGTGTCGTCCCGGAGGTACTCCTGCCACTGCTCGGGCTCGCGGACGTCCGGGCCCGGCCGGAACTCCCTGTCGCGCCACTCGTCGAGCTCCGCGGCGCCACCGATCTCCCGTGCCCTGAGGAGCCCCGTCAGAAGCACGCGTACGTCGTGGGCATCGGTGAGGAACCGGGGATCGATCAACGGCGGCGTGTCGGCCTGGTCGGATGCGAGCATGATCCGCCCGCGACTCCTCGGACGGGCCAGAACGACGCCCAGGGTGTAGCCCAGTTCCGGTGGTTGCACCGTCGGTGGACAGGACGGAAAGGTCCAGCACAACAACTGGACGTCCGGATATCCGATATCCGAGTCGCTGCGCATCATCACGGTCAGGCTGCGCTCCACATCCCGGTTCAGCACGAGTGGCTTCGTGGCCGAATGGACGACGTC
>DASYES010000390.1:0-2328 GCA_036498885.1 Pseudonocardia sp. | reverse complement strand
CCGTCGCACCTTCGGGCTCTACCGCGCCGAGGTGCTCGCCGCACTCGCCAACGCGGTGCTGCTGTTCGGCGTGGCCGCTTGGGTGGTCGTAGAGGCCGTCCACCGGTTCACCGACCCACCCGAAGTGCCCGGGCTCCCGCTGATGCTCACCGCGATCGCCGGCCTAGCCGCCAACCTCATCGTGTTCGGCCTGCTGCGCCAGGGCGCGAAGGAGAGCATCAACCTCCGCGGCGCGTACCTCGAGGTCATCTCCGACACCCTCGGGTCGATCGGTGTGCTCATCGCCGGTCTGGTCATGCTGGTGTGGGGCTGGCCCTACGCCGACCCGCTCATCGCGATCGCGATCGGGTTGTTCATCCTGCCGCGCACGTGGTCGCTCGGCCGGCAAGCGGTGCGGATCCTCGTGCAAGCCGCCCCGGCCGATGTCGATGTCGCCGCCATCCGGTCCGAACTCGCCGCCCTCGACGGAGTGCAGGACGTGCACGACGTCCATGTCTGGACACTCACCTCCGGGATGGAGGTCGGCTCCGCCCACCTCACCGTCGACGCGGAGTGTGATCCGGCCGTGGTGCTCACCCAGGCGCAGACGCTGCTCGCCGAACGCCACCACCTGGCGCACTTCACCCTGCAGGTGGAGCCACCTGGAGCGCGGACGGGCTGCGCGGAACTCGCCTGGTGACGCGGCACGTCACCGCGGCACATACATGATCACCGCGACTCCCGCGAGGCACAACGCGGCTCCGATGTAGTCGAGCCGGTCCGGGCGGAAACCGTCCATGAGCATCCCCCAGGCGAGCGAGCCGGCCACGAAGATCCCCCCGTAGGCCGCGAGGATCCGGCCGAAGTGCGGATCCGGCTGCAGGGTGGCGACGAACCCGTAAGCCCCGAGCGCCACCACGCCGGCCCCGACGAACAGCAACCCGCGGTGCTCCCGCACTCCCTGCCAGATCAGCCACGCTCCGCCGATCTCCGCCACCGCCGCGACGACGAACAACAGGATCGACCGCACCACCGTCATGGCGTCAGGAGAGCACGAGCAGGAACAACCCCACCATCGTGTAGGCCACCATCAGCAGCACGAGCGGCACCTGGTCGGCGAGGCGCCGGTGCTCGGGCAGGAGGGCCACGCTCCGGTCGTGCGCTGCGACGACCGCCACGATGTGCCCGATGAGCACGGCTGCGATCTGAACACCCGCCACGATCGCCGGCGCGGGCACGGCGGTGACCGCCCCGAGGTGCGCGCCCGCGAGCTGTGTGAGCCCACGAGGCCCTTCGACCAGCAGCAACGTGACGTAATGGGCGATCGTGTATCCGGCCGCGATCGGCACCAGCGTGGTCACGAGCTGGCCTGCAAGCCGTCCGGTGGCGGCCCGGTAGAGGCCGGCGACCATCAGCACCAGGCCGACGAGCACGAGGGTGTCGAGCACCGGCGGCAGGTTCAGCGCCTGCCAGCCGATCCAGCCGGTGAGGCCGTCGAACACGGTGGAGCCCCACCACACCGCGACGAACCCGACCAGTCCCGGCGCCGCAGGAACAGCCGCGAGCCCCCGGAACGGGTTGCGCAGCCCGATCCGCCCGTCGTCCAGCCTGCCGATGGGGGCGAGCGCGCCGGTGAGCACCGAGTAGGTCTCGAAGGCGTCGGCCCGGTCGAACCAGCGGGCGCCGAAACGCAGCGCTGCCACGGTGTGCACCACGGCGTACGCCAGCAGGAACCCCGCGACGACGGCGGGCCGGTCGCGTCCGGGTGCGACCAGCTCCAGCCAGACGAACACGAGTAGCCCGGCCGCGGCGGGGAAGTGGCCGAGCCGATCGGGTAGCGGTGCGGTGCCGTGCACGGGCATGCGCAGCGCCGTCGCGACGAGGCGGTGCAGCAGCCGCAACGGGTTGACCACCCGCCATACCGGCCCCAGCAGCAACGACGCCGGGATGATCCCCACCCACAGCAACACGTAGAGCGCTCTGGGGGCCGGGTTCGCGTCGGGGTCCTGGGGGCCGGCGAAGCCGTAGCCCACGATCGCGACCGACCCGGCAAGCGCCACCGCCTGGAGGGCGTCGCGCAGGCGGGGCGAGTCCAGAACGGCAGGCAGCGGCCGTCCGGTCACCGGGCCGGTGAAGCGCGGATGCTTCCACAACAGCGCAACCGCCAAGAACGACACGAGCACGACCACGCCGCCGGTCTGGAGCACGAGCTCGCCGTCGAGAGGCAGCCCCTCGACATCGCCGATGCCGTGCGCGAGCAGCATCTACGCCGCCGGGACAGGACCGCGGCGCAGCACCGCCATCCCCGCGACCACGACGCCGAGGCCCCCGCCGAGGGTCAGTGCCACG
>DASYES010000389.1:0-4376 GCA_036498885.1 Pseudonocardia sp. | reverse complement strand
GGACTGGCGGCGAGCCTGGAGAGCCTCGCGCACGTCTCCCCGGAGCTGGACGTGGACGTCCAGGTCTGCGCCGAAGCGCTGCCCGAGCACCTCGAGACGGCGCTCTACCGGATCGCCCAGGAGTCACTGCAGAACGTCGTGAAGCACGCGTCGGCCGAGAACGTGGAGATCAGGCTGAAGGTCTCGTCGGGCACCGTCCTGCTCGAGGTCAGCGACGACGGCGTGGGTTTCGACCCGGCGTCGGTGCCGGAGTCCGAGAGCCCCGGTTCGGGTGGGTACGGGCTGCCCGGGATGTTGCAGCGTGCCGAGCTGCTCGGCGGCCGGCTGGAGGTGGACAGTGCCCCCGGCCGGGGCAGCACTCTGCGGGTGCGGGTGCCGCTCAGGCTCCCACGGTGACCTCGAGCCGATCCTCCAGCTCGGAGGAGTAGCGGCCCGTCGCGGCCGCCCCGTTGCACCGCGCCCGGTGCGCGAGGATGCGCTGGGCTGCGGGCGCCTCGTCCTCCTGACCGGCCCAGGCCGACAGCGCCGGGGAGAGCAGCGCGCGTCCGTAGGAGAAGGTGAGCCGCCACGGCTGGGGGCCGGCACGGTTGAGGGCGTCGAGGTGGACGGTCGCCGCCTCGTCGCCCTGGCCACCGGACAGGAACGCGATGCCCGGCACCGCAGCCGGGACGTGCCGGCGCAGGCAACGCAGGGTGGCCGTGACCACCGCGGCTACGTCCCGCTGGTCCGGGTGGTCCGTGCCGGGCAGCACCATGTTCGGCTTCAGCACGATGCCCTCCAGCAGCACACCTTGGCCGGTGAGCTCGGTGAACACGTGGTCCAGGGCGTCCCCGGTGACCTCCTCGCTGCGCTCCAGCGAGTGGTCGCCGTCCATCAGCACCTCGGGCTCGACGATGGGCACGACGCCGGCCTCCTGGCACAGCGCGGCGTAACGGGCGAGCGCATGCGCGTTCGCCCGGAGGCACCGCACCGTGGGTCGCTGATCGCCGATCCGGACGACAGCCCGCCACTTGGCGAACCGGGCGCCGAGCTCGACGTACTCCTCGAGCCGTTCGCGCAGGCCGTCGAGGCCTTCGGTGACCGTCTCGCCGGTGGTCATGGCCAGCGGCTTCGCGCCGGTGTCGACCTTGATGCCGGGCAGCATCCCGGAATACTCGGCGACCCTCGGGATCGGCGTTCCGCCGGACGTGTTCTGGCGGAACGTCTCGTCGTAGAGGATCACCCCGCTGATGCTCTCGTGCAGACCGGGGGTGGTCACCACGATCTCGCGGAACTGCCGGCGCGACTCAGCGGTGGCGTCCACCCCGACTGCGGACAGCCGCTTGTCCATCGTGCCGGTGCTCTCGTCGGCGGCAAGGATGCCCTTGCCGTCGGCCACCAGCGCCCGCGCGGTCGTGACGAGCTCGGTCATGGCGTCCGTCCTCCTTCGCCGGGTGCGGAAGGCGGGCACGCCGTCTCGCCGCACGGGGTCTTTGGACGGTAGGCGGGTGCGGCGGGACGTCCTTCCCTCCGGGGAGGGGTTTCCGGTGGGAGAAGCACTCACCCCGGCGGTGCTCGTACCCTCCGAAGTGTGATTGCTCCCGTCGTCTCAGATGCTCCAGCCGGCGCCGTGCTCGCCGACGTGCGCTCCTACCTGGACGGGCGTGTCGGCCGCGACGCCTATGACGCCGGCCACCTGCCCGGCGCCGTGTTCGTCGACCTCGACGAGGTGCTCGCCGATCACACCGACCCGAGCGTCGCGGGCCGCCACCCGCTTCCCGAGCCGCAGGCGTTCGCGCGAGCCATGTCCGCCCTCGGGATCGGTGACGACGACGTCGTGGTGGCCTACGACGACGCCGGCGGCGTCATGGCGGCGCGGCTGGTGTGGATGCTTCGGGTGACCGGCCACGAGGCCGCTCTGCTCGACGGCGGGATTCAGGCCTACGACGGCCCGATCGAGACGGATCCGCCGCTGCGCGTCCCCGCGACGTTCACCGCCAGGCCGTGGCCGCAGGACAAGCTGGCCTCGATCGATGAGGCCGCGCAGACCGGCGCCTACGTCGTGATCGACGCCCGTCAGCGCGAGCGCTTCGAGGGTGCTCCGGACAACCTGGACCCGCGCTTCGGCCACATCCCCGGCGCGCACAGCCTCCCGTGCCGCGAGAACCTCGCGCCGGATGGGCGCTTCCTGCCGCGGGACGAGCTCAGGGCAACGTTCGCCGAGGTCGGCATCACGGGGGCGCAGCCCGTGATCTCCTACTGCGGATCGGGCGTCACGGCCTGCCACAACCTGATCGCTCTCGAACACGCCGGTCTCGGCGGCGGCCGCCTCTTCCCCGGCTCGTGGTCGCAGTGGAGCCGCGACCCGGAGCGTCCGATCGCCACCAGCTAGCCGTCCCGTACCGCGTCGGCGGGCGTTCGGGTGCGCCGCCGAGCGGCTGGCGGACGCTCGAACTCGCCGCTGGCGAGCAGCTGGTCGACGAGCAGGCGCGCGGTGGCGGGCGGCCCGCTGCGATGAGCCAGCAGGTACCAGTCGCGTTCCAGGGGAACGCCCGGCGCGGCGAGCTCGACCAGCCGCCCCTCCGCCAGGTCACGGGCCACCGCGTCGCGGGAGATCAGGGTGACGCCGAGCCCGACCGACACCGACTCGCGGACCGCGGCGTTGGACGACAGCGTGAGTCGCGCGGGGGCGAGGTCGAGGCCGGTGAGGTAGGACTCGGTGGTGGCCCGGGTGCCCGACCCGGGTTCGCGCAGTACCCAGGTGCGAGTGGCCAGCCAGCTCAGCAGCTCGTCGCCGGTGTGCCGGGGCGAGCCGGGCGGACCGACCACGATGAGCTCGTTGGGCCGCACCGCGAGTGCCACGTGGTTGCGGCTGCGGACCGGGCGACCGCCGAGCACGAGGTCGACCTCGTGGTTGTCGAGCAGAGCGAGCACCTGCGCCCGGTTTCCGACGTCGACATGGATCCGTGCCTGCGGGTGAGCTTCCCGGAAGCGGACCAGAATCCTCGGCAGCAGGTGGTCGCCGACGGTGGTCACCGCCGCGATGCGCAGCTCACCCCGCGCGGGTTCGCCCTCGGAGCCCGCGGCGACCCGCGCCTCGTCGAGCAATCCGAGTACGCGGCGCAGGTAACCGGCGTAGATGGCGCCGGCAGGGGTGAGCCGCAGGCCTCGGCCACTCGGCTCGACGAGCTGGAGATCGAGTGAGCGTTGCAGCGCCGCGATCGACGCGGAGACCGCGGACTGCGTGACCACCAGCCGCGCGGCGGCCGCACTGACCGACCCGCTCTCGGCGACCGCCAGGAACGTGCGCAGCTGCGCCAGGGTCATGACACGCGCACCCCACTCATGAGTCAATCCTTGACGATGTGAGCGCGATTCTCAATAGACAGTTCGATAGTCCGGGGCCACGGTGGGGAACTCCAGCCGTAGACGAGAACACACCGAGGTGGTGGAGATGGCCGAACGCTGGGGCGCGGGTGTGATCCCGTACGCCGAGATGGGTTACTGGCAGCCGGACTATGAGCCGAAGGACAGCGACGTGCTGTGCGCCTTCCGCATCACGCCGCAGGAGGGCGTGCCGCCGGAGGAAGCCGGGGCGGCAGTGGCGGGGGAGTCGAGCACCGCGACCTGGACGGTGGTGTGGACCGACCGGCTCACGGCGTACGACCACTACCAGGCGAAGTGCTACCGGGTGGACGAGGTGCCCGGGACGCCCGGGCAGTACATCGCCCACATCGCCTACGACCTCGACCTGTTCGAGGAGGGGTCGATCGCGAACCTCACCTCGTCGATCATCGGCAACGTCTTCGGCTTCAAGGCGCTGCGGGCGCTGCGCCTGGAGGACATGCGGATCCCGCCGCACTACGTGAAGACGTTCCAGGGACCGCCGCACGGGATCGTGATGGAGCGGGAGTACCTGGGCAAGTACGGGCGGCCGCTGCTGGGCGCCACCACCAAACCGAAGCTGGGCCTCTCCGCGCGGAACTACGGGCGGGTCGTCTACGAGGCGCTGCGCGGCGGGCTGGACTTCACCAAGGACGACGAGAACATCAACAGCCAGCCCTTCATGCGCTGGCGGGACCGCTACCTGTTCTGCATGGAGGCGGTGAACCGCGCGCAGAGCACCACCGGCGAGATCAAGGGGCACTATCTCAACGTCACCGCCGCGACGATGGAGGACATGTACGAGCGGGCGGAGTTCGCCAAGGAGCTCGGCAGCGTCATCGTCATGATCGACCTTGTCATCGGCTATACGGCGATCCAGTCGATGGCGAAATGGTGCCGGAAGAACGGCATGATCCTGCATTTGCATCGGGCGGGGCACTCCACGTACACACGCCAAAAGAACCACGGCGTATCGTTCCGCGTCATCGCGAAATGGATGCGTATGGCTGGAG
>DASYES010000388.1:0-14829 GCA_036498885.1 Pseudonocardia sp. | reverse complement strand
ACCTCGTCCTCCGACGGGTCCGGGTTGCGCTCCAGCAGGGCCTTCGAGGTCAGCATCATCCCCGGGGTGCAGAAGCCGCACTGGAGCCCGTGCTCGATCGAGAACCCCTCCTGAACGGGGTCGAGCTCGCTCGGCGTGCCCAGACCCTCGACCGTGGTGACCTCGTGCCCGTCGGCCTGAACGGCGAGCATGGTGCAGGACTTCACCGGCGTGCCGTCCACCAGCACGGTGCACGCGCCGCAGCTCGTGGTGTCGCACCCGAGATGGGTGCCGGTGAGCCCCAGGCCCTCGCGGATGAGATGGGCAAGCAGCAGGCGCGGCTCCACCTCCACCGCCCGGCGCCGCCCGTTGACCGTGAGCGTGATCCGGCGCTCGTCCTGCACGACGTCGCTGACCTCGCCGACCGGCTCGCCGTACCTCATGCCGCCACCGCCTCCCTGCGGGCGAGCCCGCGCCGGACGAACGTCGCCACGACGTGGCGCTTGTAGGCCGCGCTGCCGCGGTGGTCGCTGCGCGGTTGCGCCGCCTCGGCGGCCAGCGCCGCCGCCTCCTCGATCGCGTCGGTGTCGAGCAGCCGACCGGTGAGCGCCTGCTCGGCCGCGGCGGCCTGGATGGTGCTGGGCCCGACTCCGGTGAGCCCGATGCCGGCCCGGAGGACCCGGCCGCCCGAGGTCTCGAGTGCGACGGCCACGCCCGCCGTGGCGAAGTCGCCCACACGGCGTTCGAGCTTGAGGTAGCTGCCCGACCTCTCGCCGACCGGCGGCGGGACCACTGCCTCCACCGCGATCTCGCCGGGCTGCAGGGCGTTCTGGAACGGTCCGACCGAGAACTCGGCGGCCCGGATCGTCCGCCGCCCGGACGGTCCCTGCGCGACGACGTGCCCATCGAGCGCGAGCAGCACCGAGGCCCAGTCGCCCTGGGGGTCGGAATGGCAGAGCGAGCCGACCAGCGTGCCGCGGTTGCGCACGATCGGGTCGGCGATCAGAGGGGCGGCAGAGGCCATCAGCGGGTGCTTCGAGGCGAGCAGCGCCGAGCGTTCGAGGTCGGCGTGCCGGCAGAGGGCGCCGATGTGCAGCGTCCCGTCCGGATCCTCGCGGTGGTGGTCGAGGCCAGGGAGGCCGTTGATGTCGACGAGCAGGTCGGGCGAGGCGAACCGCAGCTTCAGCAGCGGCACGAGGCTCTGCCCGCCCGCCAGCACCTTGGCCTCGTCACCGAACTGCCGCAGCAGCGCGAGCGCCTCGTCCAGGGAGCGGGGGGCCTCGTAGCGAAAACGGGACGGATACATCCGGGTCTCCTGCCCTGTCGGCGGTCTACGGGCGGGGGCGGCGTTCGGGCTCGGCCACGGCGACAGGGAGCGACTCGTCCACGGGGTCGGGGCGCGGCTCCTGGTGCGGCGGCCACGGCCCTGCGACGGGCTGGCCCGCGATCTTGAGGTATTCGGTGATCTGCGGCCATGCCCAGATCGTCGGGCTCTTCCCGGTCTTCGGTGCGCCCTCGATCAGCTCGTACATGCGCGGGTTGTCCTGGCTGTGCCCACTCGACTCGATCGCCATCCGTCCTCACTCGCCTCGTTGCGGGAAGTGCCGGTCTGTCAAGTGCGGACATGCTGCACCCGATCGGCGCATCCGGCGCCCCCGGCCTAAGCGAAGACTTAAGAGGTCTTGCCGGGTGGTGTGGCGGGAGACACGATGGCTCGCACCCAGCGTCGGGAGCGATATGCAGGTGCCTGCGCAGTTCGAGTACCAGCGCGCCACGAGCGTCGAGCACGCCATCGCGCTGCTGAACCGGCACGGGCCCGAGTCGCGTGTGGTGGCGGGCGGCCACAGCCTCATCCCGATGATGAAACTCCGGCTCGCACAGCCCGAGATGCTGATCGACATCAACGACCTGACCGAGCTGGCTGAGCTTCATTTCCAGGAGGGCGTCCTGCGGCTGGGCGCGCTGCTGCGGCACGCCGACATCCTGGCCTCGCCCGAGGTCGGGCTGCTGTGCCCGATGCTGCACGACGCCGAACGTGTGATCGCCGACCCCGTCGTACGCAACCGCGGCACGGTCGGCGGCTCCGTGTGCCAGGCCGATCCCTCCGAGGACCTCTCCGGCGCGTTCTGCGCGTTGCGCGCCATTGCCGTCATCCGGGGGTGCTCGAACGGGGGCGAGGCGTACACCCGCACGGTGCCGATGCGCGAGTTCTTCACGGGTCCGTACCAGACGGTGGTTGCGGACGCCGAGCTGCTGGTGGAGCTGCAGGTGCCGATCTTCCCGGACGCTGGGAGCGCCTATGTGAAGGTTGACCGCCGGTCGGGGGACTGGGCGGTCGCCGCCGCGGCGGCGGTGGTGCGGCTCGACGGCGACACGGTCACCGACGTGGGGATCGGGCTCACCGCCGTCGGGGCGCGCAACTTCGTGGCGCAGGAGGCGGAGGAGTACCTGCGCGGTCGCACACCTGCGCCCGAGCACTTCGCGGAGGCAGGCCGGATCGCCGCTGCGCACTGCTCGCCTGCCGACGACCAGCGCGGCCCGGCCGACTACAAGCGGCATCTGGCGGGCGAGCTGACCCGTCGAGCGCTGGAGCGGGCCGCGGCCCGGGTGGGCCGGGGGGTGACGTGGAGGTCACGGTGACCGTCAACGGGCAGGAGCACACGCGGGAGGTCGAACCGCGGCTGCTGCTCGTGCACCTGCTCCGCGACGAGCTCGGCCTGACCGGCACGCACTGGGGCTGCGACACGTCCAACTGCGGGGCGTGCACGGTCTGGATGGACCGGATCCCGGTGAAGTCCTGCACCGTGCTCGCCGCGATGGCCGACGGGCGGGACGTGCACACCGTCGAGGGGCTGGAGACGTCGTTCGGACTCGACCAGCTGCAGGTCTCGTTCATGGCCTGCCACGGGCTGCAGTGCGGATTCTGTACACCCGGGATGCTGATGACCGCGCGCTGGCTGCTGGACCAGAACCCCGACCCCACCGACACGCAGATCCGCGAGGCGATCTCCGGGCAGACGTGCCGGTGCACCGGCTACGAGAACATCGTGCGGTCGGTGCGGCACGCGGCCGAGGCGGAAGCGGGGAAGGCGTCGTGAGCGCGCTCCCGGCCGACCCCTCGCCGATCGGCCACGGGCGCATGCTCCGCAAGGAGGACGCCCGGTTCATCAGGGGCCGCGGCCGATTCGTCGACGACGTCCAGCTGCCGGGCATGCTGCACGCAGCCGTGCTGCGCAGCCCCTACGCCCACGCCCGGATCCTGTCGATCGACGCCAGCGCGGCCGAGTCGCACCCGAAGGTGCGCGCGGTGATCACCGGTGCCCTGCTCGCGGAGCGGGGCCTGGCCTGGATGCCGACGCTCTCGCACGACGTGGCTGCGGTGCTCGCCACGGACAAGGTGCGCTACCAGGGCCAGGAGGTGGCGTTCGTCGTCGCGGAGAACCGGTACGCCGCGCGCGACGCTCTCGCGCTGATCGACGTCGAGTACGAGCCGCTACCCCCGGTGATCGACGCCCGCCGCGCGCTCGACGCCGACGCGCCGCTGGTGCGCGACGAGATCGACGGCCGCGCCGACAACCGCGTCTTCGACTGGGAGTCCGGGGACGGCGCCGCCACGGACGCCGCCTTCGCCGCCGCCGAGTACGTGAGCACCCTGGATCTGCTCTACCCGCGGGTCCACCCGGCGCCGCTGGAGACGTGCGGCACCGTGGCGAGCGTCGACCGGGTGAGCGGCAAGCTCACGGTCTGGGGCACGACGCAGGCGCCGCATGCCCATCGCACCCTGTACTCGACGATCGCCGGGATCCCCGAGCACAAGATCCGGATCATCGCCCCGGACATCGGCGGCGGGTTCGGCAACAAGGTCGGGATGTACCCCGGCTACCTCTGCGCGGTGGTCGGCTCCCGGCTCACCGGCGCGCCCGTGAAGTGGACGGAGGACCGCTCGGAAAACCTCATGAGCACGTCCTTCGCCCGCGACTATCACATGAGCGGCGAGATCGCTGCGACCGCGGACGGACGGATCCTGGGGCTGCGGGTGCGGGTGCTCGCCGATCACGGGGCGTTCAACGGCACGGCTCAGCCGTCGAAGTTCCCGGCCGGGTTCTTCCACATCTTCACCGGCTCCTACGACGTGGCGGCGGCACACTGCCGGGTCACCGGCGTCTACACGAACAAGGCGCCCGGCGGTGTGGCCTATGCCTGCTCGTTCCGCGTGACAGAGGCGTCCTACCTGGTGGAGCGGCTGGTGGACGTGCTGGCCCACGATCTCGGGCTGGACCCTGCTGACGTGCGGCGGCGCAACCTGCTGCGTCCCGAACAGTTCCCCTACCGGTGCGCCACGGGGTGGGAGTACGACTCCGGCGACTACCCGCGCACCCTCGAGCTGGCCCTCGACCTCGCCGGGTACGACGAGCTGCGCCGCGAGCAGGCGCAGCGGCGGGAGGAGCACGCGGAGACCGGCAACGGCACGTTGATGGGCGTGGGGATCAGCTTCTTCACCGAGGCCGTCGGCGCCGGCCCGCGCAAGCTGATGGACATCGCCGGGCTCGGCATGGCCGACGGCGCCGAGCTGCGCGTGCACCCGACCGGCTCGGCGGTGCTGCGGCTGTCGTGCATGTCGCAGGGCCAGGGCCATGAGACGACGTTCGCGCAGCTCGTGGCCGAGGAGCTGGGGATCCCGCCCGACGAGGTGGAGGTCGTGCAGGGCGACACCGATCGCACGCCGTTCGGGCTGGGCACCTACGGCTCGCGGTCCACGCCGGTCTCGGGAGCGGCGGCGGTGCTGGCCGCGCGGAAGGTACGCGAGCGCGCGCGGCTGGTGGCGGCCGCCGTGCTGGAGGTTTCCGCGAACGACCTGGTCTGGGAGAAGGGCCGGTTCCACGTGCGCGGCGACCGCGCCGCCGGCGTCACGATGCGCGAGATCGCGCTGGCCGCCCACTCCGACCTCGATCTCCCCGACGGCGTCGAGGGGCATCTGGACGCCACGTGCGTCTACAACCCGCCGAACCTGACGTTCCCGTGCGGAGCCTACGTCTGCGTCGTGGACGTCGACCCGGGCACCGGGCAGGCGAAGGTGCGCCGGTTCGTCGCGGTGGACGACTGCGGTGTGCGGATCAACCCGATGATCGTCGAGGGGCAGGTGCACGGCGGCCTGGCGGACGGGATCGGAATGGCGCTGATGGAGCTCATGGCGTTCGACCGCGACGGCAACCACCTCGGTGCGTCGTTCATGGACTACCTGCTCCCGACGTCCATGGAGTGCCCGTCCTGGGAGCTGGGCGAGACGGTGACACCGTCGCCCCACCACCCCATCGGGGCCAAAGGCGTGGGGGAGTCGGCCACGGTCGGTTCGCCCGCCGCCGTCGTGAACGCGGTGCTGGACGCGATCGGGGTGCGGCACGCCGACATGCCGCTCACCCCGGCGCAGGTGTGGCGGGCCCTGCAGGGCACGCCGCTGCGGACGGATCTGGCGATCGGAGAGCGATCATGAGAGCCGACTTGCTGTCCCGGGTGGACGGGCTGCGGTCCGGGCGCACCCCCTTCGTGCTGGCCACCGTCGTGCGCGCCGAGCGTCCGACGAGCGCGAAACCGGGGGACTGCGCGCTGGTGCTGGCCGACGGCACGATCGACGGCTTCGTGGGCGGCGCCTGCGCCGAGTCGACCGTGCGGCTGGAGAGCCTGCGGCTGTTGCAGTCCGGGGAATCGGGGCTGCTCCGGATCACCCCGCGCGCGGGGGACGGCGGAACTGTCGAGGAAGGCGTGCGCACCGTCGGCAACCCGTGCTTGTCCGGCGGCACGCTGGAGATCTTCCTGGAGGCGATGATCCCGCCCGTGCTGGTGGTGGTGCACGGCGAGGCGCCGGTGGCCAGGGCACTGGTGCGGGTCGGGCACGCCTTGGACTGGGACGTGCGTACGGGCGTCGATCCCGCCGCGCAGATCGCCCCGGACACCGCCGCCGTCGTCGTCGCCTCGCACGGGCGCGGCGAGGCGCCTGTGCTGCGGGCGGCGCTGCGCGCAGAGGTGCCCTACGTGGCGCTGGTGGCGAGCAGGCGCCGGGCCGCGGGAGTGCTCGACGACCTGGCGGCGCAGGGGGTGCCGGCCGGGCAGCGCGAGCGGATCCACGCCCCCGCCGGCCTGGACATCGGAGCACGGACGGCCCCGGAGATCGCGCTGTCGGTGTTCGCGGAGATCGTTGCGCGGAGCCCGCGAGTGGTGCTTCCGCCGAGTGGTCCAGCAGACGTGCGTGCAGCCGGGGAGCCCGAGGTGGCGATGGACCCGGTCTGCGGGATGGAGGTGGTCGTGACCACGGCGAGCATCTCCGCCCAGCACGACGACAAGACGGCCTACTTCTGCGGGACCGGCTGCCGGCAGGCCTTCCTCGACGATCCGCAGCGGTTCGTCCGGTGACCGACGGGGGCGGGATCACCGACGTCGACGGCCTGGCCGCCGCGCTCGACCGCACCGCCTACCTCGCTGACGACGCACTCGCCACCGCGCTGTTCCTGGCGGTGCGGATGCGTCAGCCGATCCTGCTGGAGGGCGAGCCCGGGGTCGGCAAGACGTCCGCGGCCGTGGCGCTCGCGACAGCGCTCGACACGCCGCTGCTGCGGGTGCAGTGCTACGAGGGCCTCGCCGCGGCCGAGGCGCTCTACGAGTGGAACTACCCCCGCCAGCTGCTCGCCATCCGGCTGGCGGAGGCCCGCGACACCGACCTCGCCGACGCCGACCTGTTCACCCAGGACTACCTGCTCGCCCGCCCGCTGCTCGCAGCGATCACACATCCGGGCCCGGGACCGGCGGTGCTGCTCGTCGACGAGATCGACCGCGCGGACGACGAGTTCGAGGCGTTCCTCTTCGAGGCGCTCGCCGAGTCGGCCGTGACGATTCCGGAGTTGGGGACGCTCCGCGCCACCGTCGCGCCGGTGGTCGTGCTCACCTCGAACCGCACCCGTGACCTGCACGACGCCCTCAAGCGCCGCTGTCTCTACCACTGGATCGGCTATCCCGACCGGGACCGGGTCGAGGAGATCGTGCGGCGTCGCGTGCCGGAGGCGGCGGGCTGGCTGGCGGCGCAGGTGACGGGTGCGGTGCACCGCATGCGCAATCTGGAACTGCAGAAACAACCAGGTGTGGCGGAGGCGATCAGCTGGACGAGGGCGCTGGACGCCCTCGGCATCGAGCAGTTGGACACGGCGGCGGCCGAGCGCACCCTCGGCGCGGTGCTGAAGTACGAGGAGGACGTCCGGCTCGTCCGCGCGACGGGCCTCGACACCCTGATCAGCGGTGCCGGATGACCTCCGGTGACCTCCCCGCGCTCGTGGCCCGCTTCACCGCGGCGTGCCACGCCGCAGGCCTGCCGGTAGGGCCGGAGCGGGCGCAGCGGCTCGCCCGTGCCGTCATCGAGGTGTCCCCGGCCACCACACAGCGGCTCCACTGGTGCGCTCTGGCCACGCTGGTGTCCGATCCCGCGCAGATCCCGGTGCTCGACGCCGTGTTCGACAGGGTCTTCCGTGGTAGCGATCCGCCGGTGGTGCGCGGGGACGCCAACGCCCCGCTGCTCCGCGCCGATTCGCAGGTGGCGCCCGTTGCCCGCGGAGGCGAGGAGGCGGGTGGGCCTTCGCGGGCCGGGACCGGCACCCTGTCCGGGTCGGATGCGGCGCCGTCCGAGGTGCCCGTGCCGGCTCTCGCCTCGGCGACCGAGCGGCTCGGCGGGCGGGCGTTCGACGCGCTGTCACCCGCTGAGCTCGCCCGGCTCGCCGAGGCGATGCGGGCGTTGCGCGTCGCCACGCCGGTACGCCGCTCACGCCGCACCCGCGGCGCAGCCCACGGCGACCGGCTCGATCTTCGCCGGACCCTGCGGTCGGCCCGCCGCACCGCGGGCGATCCCGTGGCGCTCGCCCTCCGTCGTCGTCGCCTGCGGCCGCGGCGGCTCGTCGTGCTCTGCGACATCTCCGGGTCGATGGCGCCCTATGCCCGGGCCCTGATCCAGCTGCTCTACTGCGCGGCGGGCGCCGAGCGCGCCGAGGTGTTCACCTTCGCCACCCGCCTGACCAGGCTGACGAGGGCGCTGGCCCGCTCCAGCCCCGCCGTCGCGCTGGACCGGGCGGCGCGGCTCGCGCCGGACTGGTCGGGCGGCACCCGCATCGGAGAGGCGCTACGCCGGTTCAACGACGAGTACGGGCGGCACGGACTGGCGCGCGGTGCGGTGGTTCTCGTCCTGTCCGACGGGTGGGAGACCGGTGACCCGGAGTTGCTCCGCCGGGAGATGGCTCGCCTTCGGCAGGTGGCGTACCGGATCGTCTGGGCCAACCCGCGGACCAGGCACCCGGACTACCGCCCCCTCGCAGGCGGCATGGCGGCTGCGTGGCCGTACTGCGACGAGGTGGTCAGCGCACACAGCCTCGACGCGCTCGGCGAGCTGCTTGCCGCGCTGGCCGGCCCCCGTGTCTGAGGCCCGGTCAGCTCCAGGCGCGCGCCGAGCGCTCCGACCAGTAGTCGGCGGGTCGTTCGGCGAGCTCGCCCAGCTCGGCCAGCACGTCGGCTGACAGCTGTACCTCCTGGGCGGCGGCGTTGCTCGCGACCTGCGCAGCGTCGACCCCACCGGAGAGCGCGCACCACGTCCAGGGCTGGGCCAGCGCGGCGGCGATCGCGAGCTGGTCGAGGGGGATGCCGAGCCGCGCGGCGACCTCCGCCACGCGCGGCGGGGTGTCGGGCGCGCCGGGGGTGAGGCGCCCGTTCGCCACCGCCTCCTTGACGATCACCCGCGCGCCACGGGCGGCGGCCTCGGCAAGGGCGGGGCCGACGGAGGGCTCCAGCAGGTTCCAGGTGGACTGGATCGAGGTGAACAGCGGGGCGCCGCCCACCTCCACGTCCAATGCCTTGAGCACGGCCTCCGGCTGGGCCGGGCCCGAGGTGGAGACGCCCACCCGTACCCCGCGGTCACGCAGCGCCGCCATCGCCTCGTGCAGCTCGACGTCGTCCAGCACGCCGGTGTCGAGGGTGGCCGAGTGCACGTGGTAGACGTTCAGCCGGGATCCGAGCAGGGCCTCTGTCTCCGCGAGCTGCTCGGTGAACGCGGCGAGCGAGTGGTCCTTCACCTCGTGCACGGGCGCGTCGAGGCGCCACTCGCCCACGTACCGGTAGCCCCACTTCGACCCGACGATGACGTCGTCGATCTCGGGGCGCGCGGCCAGCCATTCGGCGAGGAACTCCTCCGCTCGGCCGTACGACCGGGCAACGTCGAGGTAGCGCATGCCGGCGGCATAGGCGGCGTCGAGCACCGCCGCGGTACGGGCCCGCAGCTCCGCAACGGCACGGTGCGTGCCCAGGTCGTGGGCCCGTCCGGAGTTGATGTACGCGGGCCGACCGACAGCGGCCAGCCCGATGCCCACACCCACCGGCCGGGTCGTGTCGGTAGTGCCTGCACCCACAGCGGCGTAGCTTACGCCCGCAGGTTGTTGCACGTTCACCGATGATCGTCGAAGAGGTGCCGCCGTGAAGAAGCTGATCAACGCCCCGGGCGACGTCGTCTCCGAAGCGCTACTGGGAATGGCCGCGGCGCATCCCGAGCTGCGCATCGACCACGAGAACAAGATCGTCTACCGGGCCGACGCGCCGGTTCAGGGCAAGGTCGCGCTGGTCTCCGGCGGCGGGTCCGGCCATGAACCGCTGCACGGGGGTTTCGTCGGGCCCGGCATGCTCGACGCGGCGTGCGCCGGTGAGGTCTTCACCTCACCCGTGCCCGACCAGGTGATGGCGGCCACCCGCGGCGTCGACGGCGGTGCCGGCGTGCTGCACATCGTCAAGAACTACACCGGCGACGTGATGAACTTCGAGATGGCGGCCGAGCTCGCCGCCGCCGAGACGGGCGTCGAGGTTGAGGCCGTGATCACCGACGACGACGTCGCCGTGCAGGACAGCCTGTACACCGCCGGGCGGCGCGGGGTCGGTATCACGGTCGCGGTGGAGAAGATCGCCGGTGCGGCGGCCGACGAG
The DNA here is from genome assembly GCA_036498885.1 of Pseudonocardia sp. Classification (GTDB taxonomy): domain Bacteria; phylum Actinomycetota; class Actinomycetes; order Mycobacteriales; family Pseudonocardiaceae; genus Pseudonocardia. Next base: position 4,854 of record DASYES010000388.1, on the reverse strand, counting down.
GGGCGCGATCTCGCCGGCGTGGCCGAGGTCGCCCGCCGGGTCAACGCCAACGGCCGGAGCATGGGCATGGCGCTCACCTCGTGCATCGTTCCTGCGGCCGGGCATCCGACCTTCGACCTGCCCGACGACCAGATCGAGATCGGCATCGGCATCCATGGCGAGCCCGGACGGCGCCGCGTGCCTGCCGCGCCGGCACGTGAGGTGGCCGAGATGCTCGTCGAGCCGATCCTCGCCGACCTCGACTTCACCGGCGGTGACGGCGTCCTCGCCTTCGTGAACGGGATGGGTGGCACACCCCTGCTGGAGCTGTACCTGATGTACAACGAAGTAGCGGCGATCCTCGCGAAGTCCGGCGTGACGGTCGCCCGGTCGCTGGTGGGGCCCTACATCACGAGCCTGGAGATGGCGGGCTGCTCGGTGACGTTGCTGAAGCTGGACGACGAGCTGCTGCGGCTCTGGGACGCGCCGGTCCGCACCCCCGGGCTGCGGTGGGGCGTCTGACGCGCCGGGGCGGGTAGGACGGGAGCGTGATGGCCGACTCGACCGCGACGATCGACGCCGCACTGATGGACCGCTGGATCCGCACGTTCGCGGCGGCGGTCGCCGAGAACGCGGAGATGCTCACCCGGCTCGACTCCGCGATCGGCGACGCCGACCACGGGTCCAACCTGGCGCGCGGGATGAAGGCGGTGCTCGCGAAGCTCGACGGGAGCCCACCGGAGAACCCGGCCGCCTTGCTGAAGCTCACCGGGATGACGCTCGTCAGCTCGGTGGGGGGTGCGAGTGGGGCGCTCTACGGCACGTTCTTCCTGCGGATGGCCACCGCGGCCGGCGCCGCCGAGACGCTCGACCAGGCCGGCTTCGCCGCGGCGCTGCGGGCCGGGGTCGACGGCATCGTGGCAAGGGGCAAGGCCGAGGCGGGCGACAAGACCATGTACGACGCACTCGCTCCCGCCGTCGACGCGCTCGACGGTGCGCTGGGCGGCGAGGACTTCCCGGCCGCACTGCGGGCTGCCGCCGACGCGGCTGCCACCGGGCGCGACGCCACCACCCCGCTGCAGGCCCGCAAGGGCCGGGCGAGCTACCTCGGGGAGCGCAGCATCGGCCACCAGGACCCGGGCGCCACGTCGGCGGCTCTGCTGATCGCCGCGGCGGCGGACACGCTGGCATGAGCTGCACCTCGGCGCGGGAGGGTTCGTGACGCCGCCGGTCGGCCTGGTCGTCGTCTCGCACAGCGCCGCGCTCGCGGCGGCCGCGGTGGAGCTGGCCCGGGAGATGGCGCCGGGGGAGTTGCCGATCGAGGTGGCCGCAGGGGTGGCCGACGGCGGGCTCGGCACGGATGCCGTGGCCATTGCGGGGGCGATCGGCGCCGCGGACACCGGGTCGGGCGTGGTCGTGCTGATGGACCTCGGCAGCGCCGTGCTCTCCGCGGAACTCGCGCTCGAACTGCTCGACGATCCGGACGCACGTGACCGCGTGCTGCTCTGCCCCGCACCGCTGGTGGAGGGGCTGGTCGTCGCCGCGGTGGCCGCGTCGGGCGGCGCCGACCGCGCGGAGGTGGCGGCGGAGGCCGCCGGGGCGCTCGAGGGGAAGCTCGCGCAGCTCGCGGCGGACGAGCCGGCCGCACCGGTCACCGCGGCACCGGAGCCGGAGGCGCCGCCCGCGCCCGCGGAGCAGTCGGAGATCGTCGAGAGCTTCACGGTCGCGAATCCGCACGGTCTGCACGCCCGGCCGGCGGCTCGGCTGGTCGGGCTCGTCCGCGAGCTGGACGGCTCCGGCGTGCGGCTGCGCAACGCGACCACCGGCTCACCCTGGGCACCTGCCACGAGCCTCGCCCGCGTCAGCACTCTCGGCGCGCTGCGCGGCCACCGCGTCGAGGTCGCGGCCTCGGGGGAGCGGGCGCAGGCCGTGGTCGACGCGGTACTGGAGCTGGCCGCCCGCGGCTTCGACGAGACGGCGGCGCCCGGCGCCCCGGCCCCCGAACCGGCACCCCGCCTTCCCGCGAGTCGCCCGGTTCCCGCGGTCGAGTCGCCCCGGACCGGCGGGCCGCTTCCCGCGTCACCGGGGATCGCGATCGGGCCCAAGCGTGCGGACGTGCCCGCGCCTGTCGTGGTTCCGGACGAGCCGGGCGGCGATCCGGCCACCGAGCAGGGCCGGCTCGAGTCGGCGATCGCCACGGTCGCAGGCGAGATCCGCGACGGTCGCGACACGGCCGCCCGCGAGCTGGGACCGGCTGAGGCGGCGATCTTCGACGCGCATCTCCTGCTGCTCGACGACCCCGACGTGCTCGAGGAGGCCAGGGCCGCCGTCGCGGCGGGCGCGTCGGCCCCGCAGGCCTGGTCCGACGCCACCGCGCGGGCGGCCGCGGAGTTCGACGCGCTGCCCGACCCCTACCTCGCCGCCCGCGCCGCCGACGTCCGTGCCATCGCGCAGCAGGTGCTCCGCACCCTCGTCGGGGTGCCGGACGCCCTGGACGATCCCGGGGACGGGCCGCCACCCGTTCTCGTCGCCGCCGATCTCACCCCAGCTCGGGCCGCGGCGCTCGATCCTGCGCGCGTGGCAGGTGTGGTGCTGGCCGGCGGGAGCCCTACCGCCCACAGCGCGATCCTGCTGCGGGCCCGCGGTGTGCCCGCGGTTCTCGGCGCCGGTCCGGCGATCCTGGACGTCCTCGACGGCACGCTGCTCGCGCTCGACGGTGCTGCGGGCGAGCTCCTCGTCGACCCCGGTCCTGACGCCGTGGCGGCGTTGCGCTATCGCGCTGCCGCGTATGCGGACCGCGAGCTGGAGGCCCGCGAGCGCTCGTTCGCCCCGGCGGTCACGCGCGACGGTGTCGACGTCCTCGTCGGGGCGAATGTCGGATCACCGGCCGATGCCACGGCTGCGGCGGCCGCGGGCGCCGACCTCGTCGGGCTGGTGCGCACCGAGTTCCTGTTCCTCGACCGGGCCGCCGCCCCCGACGTCGACGAGCAGGAGGCGGCCTACCGCACCGTCGCCACCGCCCTCGGTGGAAAGCGGATCACGCTGCGCACCCTCGACGTCGGTGGCGACAAGCCGCTGCCGTATCTGCCGCTACCCGCCGAGGCCAACCCGTTCCTCGGCCTGCGCGGTATCCGGCTCGCCACGGCGTTCCCCGAGTTGCTGGCCGACCAGCTCCTCGCCATGGTCCGGGTCGCCCACGAGACACCGGTGAGCGTGATGTTCCCGATGGTCGCCACCGTCGACGAGCTTCTCCTCGCCCGCCGCGCCCTGGACGAGGCGATCGCTCGCGAGGGTCGTGGCACCCCGCCCGGACTGCAGGTGGGGATCATGGTCGAGGTGCCGTCGGCGGCGTTGAAGGCGGCCGCGTTCGTGCCACACGTCGACTTCTTCAGCATCGGCACCAACGACCTCACCCAGTACGCACTGGCTGCTGAGCGAGGCAATCCGGCGGTCGCCACCGTGGCCGATCCGCTCGACCCCGGCGTGCTCCGGCTCGTCGACGCCGTGTGCCGGGCGGCGGGGGAGCAGGTGCTCGTGGCCGTCTGCGGTGAGGCGGCGGCCGACCCGCTCGCGGCGCAGCTGCTCGTCGGGCTCGGGGTGCGGGAGCTGAGCGTGGCGGCGCCCGCGGTGGCCGCGGTGAAGCAGGTGGTGCGGGAGGTGGAGCTGGACCGGGCTGTGGAGCGGGCAGCGGCCGCCCTGACCGCGAGCGGCCCGGCCGAGGTGCGCCGCTGATCGCAGGACCGGACGCCGACGCTCGCTCGAGTTCGGCCTCGAGTGCCTCCTCAGCGGGATCGCGTCACGAGGGGCGGCCGGATCCTGACCCGCTGCCGGTAGTCGGGGAGCGTGATGTTCCCGGCCTTCGCGAACTGACCGGCGATCAGGGCACGCAGCGGCCACCGGGTCATCCACCGCATCGATGCCGTCCGGACGGCGATGTCGAGGCGGCTCTCCGGAGCGAACCCGCCGATGCCGCCGGGCGGGAGCTTCTGCCCCTCCGTCACGTAGGGGCGCATGATCTCCTCGTATCGGGCGAATGCCACGCGGTGATCGCCGTCGGCGGCGGCGAGTTCGCCGGCGAGCACGTAGGCGCCGACGAGGGCGAGGCTCGTGCCCAGACCGGTGAGCGGGCTCGGGCTGTACCCCGCGTCCCCGAGGAGCGCGATGCGGCCCGCCGACCAGCGGTCGAGGTGCACCTGGCCCATCGAGTCGAACGAGAAGTCCGCCGCCTCGTGCATCGCCGCGACGAGCCGCGGAGCCTCCCATCCGACGCCCGCGAAGCGCCGGGCCACGATGTCCCGCTGCTGGGCGATGTCCCTGCGGTCGTACGCGATCGGCTCCGAGCGGAAGCTGAGGCCGGCTTTGAGCTCGTGGGGGAGCCGCCCGGGCCGCGCCGACGCCACGAGGCCGCCGGGGGCGTTGTGCATGAGGTACCAGCCGTCGAGATCGATGTCGGCAGGCGCGGTGAACCACGCGGTGTAGCCGCCGATCGGACGGACCGCGGCCGACTCGGGCCCGAAGGCGAGAGCCCGGACCGTCGAGTGCAGTCCGTCGGCGCCGATGACCAGCCCGAAGCGGCGCGGCGCCGCTTTCTCGAAGGTGACCGTGACACCGTCGTCGTCCTGGTCGATTCCGGTGATCGTGTCGTCGAACAGGTACTCGGTGCCCGGGAGGGTCGCGCTGTTGAGGACCTCGGCGAGGTCGCCGCGCAGGACCTCGATCTCGGAGACGATCCCCTCGCCGCCGAAGGCGTCGGCCCCCAGCCGAGCCTTGACCCGGCCTGTGGCGTCGACGTACGCGATACCGCGCTGGTCGAGCGCGACGGCCCGGACGTCGTCCATGAGTCCCATCCGCTCTACGACGATGCGTCCCGCCCCT
>DASYES010000387.1:0-5604 GCA_036498885.1 Pseudonocardia sp. | reverse complement strand
GCGATCCGTGCATCGGGTCCCGAGCGCAGAGGCACTCTCGATGGCCGCCGCGTCGTGGCTGATGGCGTCGCCCACGCGGTTCGCAGCCGCCGAGAAGGCATCGCGCGCCGCCCGCCTGCTCGGACGCTCGACGGGGCGGATCTCGGCGCTCCCTCCGCCCTTGTCGGCCTGGACGGCGAGTCGGGACGCGCCGCGCCCGCCTGCAGAGACCTTCCGCGAGTGGTGGGCACGCAATCGAGGCACCTCATGAGTGCCCGCGAGGACGTGCTGGCCCGCATCCGCGAGGCCAACCGCGCGGCTGGCCACCCGGCGCCGCCCGAGATCCCCCGCGACTACCACCGCAGCGGCGAGCACACACCCGGCGCGCCCGAGCTGCTGGCGCTGTTCCGCGACCGGCTCCTCGACTACCGCGCCACGGTGATCGACGCGCCCGCCGAGGGCGTGCCGGCCGCGATCCGCGGCGCACTGGCCGAGGTGGCAGGCCCCGTTGTGGTCCCGCCCGGCCTGCCGGAGGGCTGGGTACCCGTCGGCGTCGTCGACGGCTCGGTCGGCGTGGGCGCCCTCTCCCCCGCCGATCTCGACGAACACGCCGCAGTGGTCACCGCCTGCGCGGCCGCGTGCGCCACCACCGGCACGATCGCGCTGGACGGCTCGCCCGACCAAGGGCGCCGGGCGCTGACCCTGGTGCCGGACGTGCACGTCTGTGTGGTGCGTGCCGGCCAGGTGGTGCAGACCGTCCCGGAGATGCTGGCGGCACTGGAGCCGACCCGTCCGATCACATTCATCAGCGGACCGTCGGCCACCAGCGACATCGAGCTGCAACGCGTGGAGGGCGTCCACGGCCCCCGCACGTTGATCGTGGTGCTGGTGGGCTGACGCGGCGTCAGGCCACCGGCACCCCGGCCCGAGCCACCAGCCGGTCGATGCGCTCCCGATCCTCGGCGCCGACGAGCGGTGCCGGCATCCGCATCACGCCGGTGCCGAGCCCCAGCCCGGCGAGCGCGTACTTGATCCCCTGCGGGGTGCCACCGAGCGCGGCGGCCACCCCGTCGACCTCTGCCTGCGCGGTGCGCTCGGCCTCGGCGTCGCCGCCTGCCACCGCGTCAGCCAGTGCGGTCAACGGCTCCGGGAACGCGGAGGCGAGAGCCGAGACGACACCGCGGGCACCGGTCCGCGCTGCCGTCGCGAGAGCGGCGTCGGTGCCGGACCAGAGCGGCGTGCCGGTCGGCAGGGCTGCGACGAACTCCTCCAGCTTTGCCGCCGCCCCGCCGCTCAGCTTCGCCCCGGCGAGCCCCGTCTCGGCCGCGGTCCGCGCGAACTGCTCCGCGTCGGCCGCGACGCCCGTGCGGTCCGGGAAGAGGTAGCCGTACACCACGGCGTCCCCGCCGGCCTCGGTGATCGCGGCGAAGTGCCGCGTGACCGTGTCGGCGTCGACGGGCAGGTAGTACGGCGTGATCGCGGCGAGGCGCCGAGCCCCGGCGACGACGGCGTCGCGGGCGAGCGTGACGGCGTCGCGGGTGGCGGCCGCCCCGATGTGGGCCACCACGCGGTCCGGGCCGAAGACCTCCAACGCGATCTCGAGCAACTCGCGCCGCTCGGCGCGGTGCAGGGCCGGGAACTCGCCGGTGGTGCCGGCGACGAACACCCCGTCGAGGCGGTCCACGAGCCGCGTCAGCAGCGCTCGGTTGGCCGCCCTGTCGAGCTCGCCTGCCTCGTCGACGAGTGTGGGAACGGCGGCCAGCACGTCGGCGCGAGAACTGCGAGCGGACATGCTGACGACTGTAGTTCTCTCTGCTGCTACGCGGTCTCGCCGGGATCGGTCTCGCCGGACCACCGGAGAAAGCGGTAGTTCGCCGGCCGCAGCCGCATCGCGTGCAGCACGATGACCGGATCGCCCGGAGTCACGACCACCTCGATCAGGTCGCGGCCCGCCGTCAGCCCGATGTGCAGCTCGACGTCACCCTGCATGACCGTGCGCAGTGGCGCGGCGAGCACCCGGCGGATGTCGTCGGCGGCTATCCCGTGCTTGCGGGCGCTGCGGGTCAGTCGCACAGCCGCATGCTACGAGCACTCACGATGGCGACGAGCACGGTCACCGGGAACCGTTCCGCAGCACCGCGAGCAGCTCCTCCTCGATCGCTGCGAACTGCGGGGAGGTGATCAGACCGATCTCCCGCGGCCGGGGCAGGTCGACGCTCACCTCGCGCCGCACGTGCGTGGGCCGCGGCCCGAGCACCAGCACGCGGTCGGAAAGGAACACAGCCTCCCGGATGTCGTGAGTGATCAGCAGCACCGTCCAGCCGAACCGGGTGCGCACGTCGTCGAGCCAGGTCTGCATGTCGGTGCGGGTGAGCGAGTCCAGCGCGCCGAACGGCTCGTCGAGCAGCAGCACCGCGCGGTCCTGCACCACTGTGCGCAGCAGTGCGGCCCGCTGGCGCATCCCGCCCGACAGCTCGTAGGGGTGGGCCGACTCGAACCCGGACAGGCCGAACTCGGCGAAGAGCGGCCTGGCCCGCTCCCGGGCTGCCCGCCGGGACATCCCGGCCACCTCGAGGCCCAGCGTCGTGTTGTCCAGGACGGTTCGCCACGGGAAGAGCAGATCCTGCTGGGGCATGTACGCGAAGGGTTCGACGCGGCCGGTGGCGTCCTCGCCGTCGACGAGAACCCTGCCGGAGTCGGGTCGTTCCAAGCCCGCGATCACGTTGAACAGCGTGGACTTCCCGCAGCCGCTCGGCCCGATCACGGAGACGAACTCACCGGGCGCCACGTCGAAGGTCACCCCGTCCAGAACCGGGAGCCCCGGGTAGGCCTTACGGAGATCCTCGAGCACCAACTTGGTCTCGTGTCCGCCCTCAGGCACGACGACGCTCCTTCCCGTGCCACGGGATCACCAGCCGCTGCACGAGGTAGGTGAGGACGAACAGCGCGACGGACAGCAGCGCCGTCACCACCACCGCCGCGAGCACGAGATCCGTGCGGAAGGAGTTCTTCTGCAGGCTCATGAAGATCCCGAGCCCCGCCGTCGCACCCACGTACTCGGCGAAGATCGCTCCGGTCACGGCGTACGTGATGCCGATCCGCAGCGCCGTGAAGAACGACGGCATCGCTCCGGGCAGGCGCACGTAGCGGAACTGCTTCCAGCGCGACGCCCCCATGCTGCGCAGCAGGTTGGTGGCCTGCCGGTCGGTGGCGGAGAACCCCTCGATCAGCCCGACGGCGATCGGGAAGAAGGTCACGAGCGCGATGACCAGCACCTTCGGAAGTAGGCCGAACCCGAACCAGATGATCAGCAGCGGCGCGATCGCGATGATCGGCAGTGTCTGGGACGCCACCAGGAGCGGGGTGAGCGCCCGTCGCAACCACGGGGAGAAGTCCACGGCGATCGCCAGTGCCCAGCCCACCGCCAGCGACACCCCGAACCCGACGGCTGTGACCTGCAGCGTAGGCAGCGTGTTGGCCCACAGCTGCTCGCGGAACGCCCACCCCTGCGTGGCGACCCGCAGCGGCGAGGGCAGCACCTGCGGCCGGACGCCGGCCGCAGTGACGTACCACTGCCAGGCCACCAGTCCGAGTGCGACGAGGACGAGCGACGGCACGACGGCCGAGGCCGTGCGCCGTGCGCCCGTGCGCGGTGCGGTCATGGCTTCGCCAGGTACTGGTTGGTGAACCAGGTCGAGAAGTCCGGTCGCTGGGCGAGCGGCTTGCCGTCCGGCCCGGTCAGCGCGCCGGAGTCGAAGACCCACCCCGAGAAGCCCGCCCATTTGTCCAGCGTCTGCTCCCCGACCTTGCCGGACCCGTCACGGAGGTACTGCTCGGCGAGCATCCGCTGGCTGCGCATCACGAGCTCCGGCTCCGTGAAGACGCCGGGGTTGGCGTCCATCAGCAGCTGGGCGGCCTTGGCCGGGTCGTCCGCGCCGAGCTGGTAGCCGCGCTGCGCCGCCTGCACGAACTTCGCGGCCAGGTCGGGATGTGCCTGCAGCCAGGGGCTGTTGCCGATCAGCAGGACGTTGTAGGCGTCGGGGAAGCCGTAGTCGGTGTAGGCGAAGGTCTTGAGCGGCTGGCCGTGGAGCTCGGCCTCGATGCCTTCCCAGGCCATGAACGGCTCGGTGAAGTCGACCTGCCCGGCGTAGAGCGCCTCGTACGCGGAGGTGCCGAGGACCACGGTCGAGAAATCGCCCTTGCCTCCGGCATCACGGATGACGGCCCGCATCTTGGGCCCCTCCCCCGGCCCGCCGAACCCGCCGTAGGTCTTGCCGTCGAGGTCCTTCGGGGAGGTGATGTCGGTCCGGTCGGCCTTGACCGCGATCTGTGAGGCCCAGTGCTGCAGCACCGCCATCACGGACGTGATGTCCGCGCCCGCCGCCTTCGAGAAGGTGAACGTGTCCTGGAAGCTGATGCCGAAGTCCGCCGCTCCCGACGAGACGAGCGTGTCGGGCGAGGTGTTGTTGTACGGCAGGAACTGCACGTCCAGCCCGGCGTCGCGGAACCAGCCCTCCTGCTGCGCCACGTACAGACCGGTGTGGTTGGTGTTGGGCGTCCAGTCCAGGGCGACCCGGATCGTCTGCTCGCCACCGGCCCCGCCTGCACCCCCGGCGCCGCCGCCTGCGCATCCGGCCAGTACGAGCAGGAGCACGGCGGCCAGGACGACGGACATGCGGTGCGAACGTACGCCGATCACGAGGTTCCTCCCTACGCCGGCATTAACCGGGTCAGGTTCGAACGGTCGGCGGCCGGTCCTGCCGCCCTCTCAGCCTCGGATCGTGGGCTCCCGCGGGTCGCCCGGATGATACGCGGCGACGAAGATCCACGCATACGACGTCCGTCCCGGGCGGTTGGTCCCGGTTGTGGATCGGTTGTCGCGCCGACCGGTCCCGGGCGCTGATCCTGCCGATTCGTCCCCTCGACGCGGCCTGCACCTCGCGCTGGAATGGCAGTTGTGCACGCATCGCGAGAAGCCTCCGTGGTCGAGGTCCCCGCAGGGACCGGCCGCGCCGTACGTGTCACCGCAGGCGACCGGGTGCGCGTGATCGACCCGGACGGCGGCCAGGTGGGAGATGTCTTCGCGTTCACCGACGCCGAGCACCACAGCGCGTCGCACACCCGCGCCGCGACGAGCCGGCTGTTCCCGGCGATCGGCGAGCATTTCATGACGCAACGGCGCCGCCCGATTCTCACCCTCGTCGAAGACACCTCACCCGGGCACCACGACATGCTGATCGCCGCATGCGACCCCGAGCGGTACGCGGCGCTCGGCGCTCCCGGGCACCGCTCGTGCGCGGAGAATCTGCGGGAGGCGCTCGCCGCCGTCGGGCACCCGTACAGCGGCCCGACGCCGCAACCGATCAACGTCTTCATGCGGATCCCGGTCGACCGGGACGGGCGGCTGCAGTGGCTCGCCGCACCGACGGCGCCGGGCGACTCCATCAGCTTCGAGGCCGTGATGGATTGCGTCGTCGTGGTCTCCGCCTGCCCGCAGGACATCGCCGGGATCAACGCGGGCTCGCTGTCCCCGCTCGTGATCGCGGTGTCGCCATCGTGAGCAGGAAAGGCCCGTCCGGCGCGACCGTGGCCCGCGGCCGCCGAGCCGTACCGGCCGGGGCCGCC
>DASYES010000386.1:0-2312 GCA_036498885.1 Pseudonocardia sp. | reverse complement strand
GTTCGTCGAGCTGCACATCGAGCAGGGCCGGGTGCTGCACGACGAGGGCACGCAGATCGGCATCGTCTCGGCGATCACCGGGCTGCGATGGCTGGACGTCACCGTGACCGGGCGGGCCGACCACGCCGGGGCCACGCCGATGGACCTGCGCCTCGACGCCCTGCAGGGCGCCGCCGAGATGACGCAGGCCGTGACCGCGCTCGTCGAGGCCCAAGGGCGACCGGCCGTGGCGACCTGCGGGATGTGGAAGGTGCTCCCGGGCGGGGTGAACATCGTGCCCGAGCAGGTCCGGTTCTCCGTCGATCTGCGCCACCCGGACGAGGCGACGTTGCAGCGGCTCACCGGACGGATCCGCGAGGAGTGCGGGCGCATCGCGACTCGGCGCGGCCTGCAGGTGGTCCTCGACGACGCCAAGGCCGTTCCTCCCGCGCCGATGGACGAGCAGCTGCAGAAGGTGATCGGCAGGGCCGCACAGGAGCAGGGGGCGTCCGCGCGCCCGATCCCGAGCGGCGCCGGGCACGACAGCCAGATGTGGGCACCGCACGTCCCCACCGCCATGATCTTCGTGCCCAGCGTCGACGGACGCTCGCACTGCCCCGAGGAGTTCACGTCCGCCCAGGACTGCGCAGTCGGGGCGTCGGTCCTGGCCGGCACGTTGCGCGAACTCGCCTACTGACCCGCTGCAATACGGCACGCACGCGAACGCGGTACAGCGGATCGGGCAGCCTTGAGATCATGCTGGCACATGGCTGGGCGCCCTGTCCGGTGCCGCGCGCGCGTGCCAAGCAGCGGCTCATCGACACGGGTACCGCGGCAGGCACAACCAACTTGAAGATGTGCGGATCAAGGAGCGGAGCAGGGTCGGCGTACTCAGCGGCGTCATGCCGCAGCACCCGGACGACCTGGTCTCCCCCGGGCCCTTCGGAACCCGCTGTCCATCGGACCCGGGCGACCGCTCAACGCTGACGAGTCCGAATGTGTGCAGGCCACTGCAGCTGTACGCCGAGGTCGCTCAGCTGACTCTGGAACCGATCGAGCGCCTGGGGGCGGTCTCGCACAGCAGCCGGCGTCGTCCGCTGCTCGAGGCTGTATGCGGCGAGCGCTCCCGCGGCCTCGCCGACGTTCCACTCCACGGGGTGCAGGCGATAGCACCCGTTGGTGATGTGGGTGGTGCCGATGCTCTTGCCGGCGGCGAGGAGGTTCTCGATGCGCTGGGGCAGCAGTGCGCCGAGGGGGATCTGGAACGGGTAGGTGGGGATGTCCAGGTAGCCGCGGCCGGCGGTGCTCGGGTGCAGGTCGATGCGGTAGGAACCGACGCCCACGCTGTCATGGAAGGGATGAGCGGCAGTGGCACCGGGGCGCGCCTCGACCCCGATGTGCTGTTCCAGCACTGTGGTTCGGCTGCGGATGCGGCGCGACTCCCGGATGTACGCCGCTCGTGCCAGCCCGTCGTCGGTACCCAGCACGTCCCCGTGCAGGCGCAGCTCGGGGTAGCCGGTGCCGCCGTCCGGCCGGGGCGCGTCGGTCTGCAGCCAGTACACGAAGGACAGCGTCAGATCGCGTGCCTCGGCCAGCACGGTGGTGCGCTCGGCAGGGCTCGCGCCGGTGAGCGGACGCAGCCAGTAGTCGACCTGCGGCCAGTTGACGAGCGTGATGTCGGGGGTGCGGGTCCGGTAGTGGCCGCCGTACCGGATTCGGCGGAACGTCCACAGGTCCTTGACCTCGCCGTTGGCGGCGAACAGCGGGCGGCGCAGCTCGCAGCCGGTCTCCGGTTCGGTCGTCGCCCAGCCGAGCTGCGGTCCTGGCCAGTGATCGGCCTGGTACTCGCGCCAGAAGGAGTACGCCGCAGGGCGATCAATGATGTTGCTGGTCCCCGGGTGCCATCGCAGCGCCGCGCACCAGGTGATGGCCTGCTGGTCCAGGGGATCTGCCGGGCCGTCGAGGGCGTGCAGCTCGCCGGTCTCGGCGCGGCTCTCGGCACCGAGGATGTGCTCGCACCCCGTGAGGGGCAGCAGGTCGCCCTCCTCGGTCGCGTCGAGCACGTAGCGGGCGCTCACCGTCGTCTCACCGTCGGTCCCGTCGGACCGGAACGTGATCGCCTCGACGCGGTCACCGGTCACGCTCGCGCCGGTCGGGGTGTGGCGCGTCAGCAGCCGCAGCCGGCCGGCCTCCTGCCACGGTCGCAGCGTGTCGAGGAGGACCTCGTGGATCACGATGGGCTCGGCGGCCAGGTTGCTCACCCACGCCTGCCCCGGGATCAGGTGCGGGTCGCGCCGGGCCGCGTCGGTGAGTGGCCGCTGCGTTCGGTAGCG
>DASYES010000385.1:0-2510 GCA_036498885.1 Pseudonocardia sp. | reverse complement strand
CCCTGGTGCGCGGGATCGACACCCAGGCGCTCGCGGCCACCCAGTACCGCGGGCGGATGGAACCGGCGCACGGATACTTCGGCGACAACAGCGAATACCAGACGCCGGAGGCGGCCGCCGCGTACCCGTCCTACGACCTCGAGCGTGCGAAGCAGCTCGTGGCCGAGTACGTCGCCGAGGGCGGGAGCACGACGGTGGTCTACAAGACGACCAACGCGCCGAACCGGATGGCGTTCGCCGAGTTCCTGCAGGCGCAGATGGCCGCCATCGGGATCACCGTGCAGCCGCAGTTCTTCGACCTGGCCCAGTACTCCTCGAGCGTCGTGCAGAGCCGGGACTTCCAGCTGGCCGGCACCGTCGGCGGGCCGGTGGACTCGCCGTACCCGGCGGCGCAGAACGTCCTGCGGACCGGCGGCAACCAGAACTACGGCGGCTACACCAACCCGGAGGTGGACGCGCTGCTCGACGAGGCCACCGCCTCGTCGGACGCGGCCGAGCGCACGCGCCTGTACCAGCAGGTCCAGTTGCTCGCCAACCAGGACCTGCCCGTGGCGTTCTACAGCCGCGGCTACCTGTCCACGATCACGAAGCCGGAGGTCAAGGGCGTGGTGCGCTACCTGACTCGGGACCAGTTCTTCGCAACCACCTGGCTCGACCGGTGACGGCGCCGCAGGTGGAGGTGACCGCTCCGGCGGCGCCCGAGGCCGACGTCGTGCTCCGGCTGGACGATCTCGTCGTGGAGTTCCCGGCCGGTGGCGGCCGGACGGTGCATGCCGTCTCCGGGATCAGCCTCGACGTCCGCCGGGGCGAGACCCTCGGCCTGGTGGGCGAGTCGGGCTGCGGCAAGTCGACCACCGGCCGGGCGATCATGCAGCTGCCCCGCCCCACCGGCGGGTCGGTCTACTTCGAGGGCCGCGACCTTTCCACGCTGTCGGCGGAGGAGCTGCGCCAGCTGCGCCCGAAGCTGCAGATGATCTTCCAGGACCCCATCTCGTCGCTGAACCCACGCCGGCGCATCCCGGACATCGTCGGCGATCCGCTGGTGGTGTGGGGCCGCGGCAGCGAGCGGGCCAAGGTCGTGCCCGAGGTGCTCGAGGCCGTCGGGCTCGACCCGGAGCAGGTGGCCGACCGCAGGCCGCACCAGTTCTCCGGCGGCCAGTGCCAGCGCGTCTCGATCGCGCGGGCGCTCGTGCTCGAGCCCGAGGTGCTCATCTGCGACGAGCCCGTGTCCGCGCTCGACGTGTCCGTGCAGGCACAGATCCTCAACCTGCTCGAGGACATGAAGCGCCGCTACGGGCTGACGCTGGTGTTCATCGCCCACGACCTGGGCGTGGTGCGCAACATCAGCGACCGGGTCGCGGTGATGTACCTCGGCAAGATCTGCGAGGTGGGCGAGACCGAGGCCCTCTTCGACAACCCGGTACACCCCTACACGCGGCTGCTGGTCTCCTCGATCCCGTCGATGGAGACCGCCGGAGCGCCCGCCGAGGTGGGCACCGGCGAGATGCCCTCGCCGGTGAACCCGCCGAGCGGCTGCCGGTTCCGCACACGGTGCCCGCTCGCCACGGATCGGTGCGCGGCCGAAGAGCCGAAGATGCGGGAGGTGGCGCCCCGGCGCTTCACCGCCTGCCACTACCCGATCCTCGACGGGCCGGCGGCGGACGCCGCGGCGCCGGAGGCCGGCTGATGGCGATCGACCCGACGGCCGTCGGTCGCACAGGGGAGCCGCGCACCCGGTCCTGGACCTCGACCGACGCCCTGCTCTACGCCGTGGGCGTCGGGGCGGGGCTCGGGGAGCCGACGAGCGAGCTCGCGTTCACCACGGAGAACTCCGACGGGGTGGGACAGCAGGTGCTCCCGACGTTCGCGGTGCTCCTGTCGCAGGCCCCGCCGCCGTCATTCGGCACGTTCGACCCGGCCCTGCTGGTGCATGCCGAACAGGCCGTGACCCTGCACCGGACGGTGCCGGTGGAGGGCACGGTCACCGCCACGGCACGCGTGGCCGGCGTGTACGACAAGGGTTCGGGCGCGCTCGTCGTCACCGAGTCCGAGGCCGTGCTCGCCGACGGCTCGCTGCTCGCCACCAACCGCAGCGCGGTGTTCATCCGCGGCGAGGGCGGCTTCGGCGGCGACCGCGGGCCACGCGACGACTGGGCGGCGCCCGACCGCGCCCCGGACCGCAGCGTGCGGTACGAGACGCGACCGGAGCAGGCTCTGCTCTACCGGCTCTCCGGCGACCGCAACCCGCTGCACTCCGACCCGTCGTTCGCGGCCAGGGCGGGCTTCGGGAAGCCGATCCTGCACGGGCTGTGCACCTACGGTGTCACCGGCCGTGCGCTGCTGCAAGAGGCTGCCGGCGGCGACCCGGCGCGGCTCGCCGGGATGTACGGGCGGTTCAGCGCCACGGTCGTGCCTGGTCAGGCGCTCACCGTCGAGATCTGGCACGGCGCGGGAGACGAGGCTCTCTACCGCACCCGCACCGACGACGGCACTGTGGTGATCGACCGCGG
>DASYES010000384.1:0-1597 GCA_036498885.1 Pseudonocardia sp. | reverse complement strand
GCTCGTCGTCGATGCCGTCGACGGCGTCGTCCGGACCGATGAGCTCGCTCATGCCGTCGGCGCCCGCCCACTGCCACCCGGCCCGCCAGAGGATCGAGGTCGCCGGCCGGGCCCGCAGATTGCGCAGCTTCACCGGGCCGTAGGTGACGTATCCGACGACGGGCGTACCGGTCAGCGGATGGTTCACCACCCCCGCGTTGACCAGCGACGAGTGCGGTGTGCCGTCGGCCCGCACGACGCAGACGCTCGCGAGCCCGTTCTCCTTCGGCACGATGCGGTGGACGGGAGCCAGGTCGGGTGCAGCCATGCGACCGAGTCTTGCACCCTGCGTACCGGATCGCCGTCCCCCGATACGTCGCACGCGCCGTCCGGGAGTGCTCGCCGCGCAGCGGATCCTCAGGCGATGCGGCGCACCCCGGCGTCAGTGCTGAGGAAGAGGCCGCGCATCCCCATCTCCGCGCGCTCACAGGTGAGTGCCAGTGCGCGCCTCCACTCGCGGTCGGCCGGCAGCACCGCGTCGGGGCCGTGGCGTTCGAGCGTGAGGATCACCGAGCCCGGACCGAGATCGGTCGCGAGCTCCTCGCGAAGCCCGGCCAGAACCATGGCGAGACCGTCGAGCGGACCGGCCTCCGGGTGTTCGGGAATGTCGGAGATCGGCATGATGACGGGCGACTGCCGGCAGTCCCCGTCGACGAACATCACCCAGAGTTGGCGCACCACGGCCGCGGTGCCGATCAGCTCGGTGACACGCCGGAGCACGTCGGCGTCGGTAAGGAGGAGCGGGGCGTCTGCGGCGTTCGGGATCGGCATGACCACGAGCGTGACAACCGACCCCCCGCCGCGTGGCCGTTCCGAACAAGCTGTGGACAACCACGCCGACGCCCACCACCCCACCCGCGAGTCGCCCGATTCGAACCCGCGAGTCGCCCGTTCCGGACTGGTCCTCGACTGCGCCATGATCGGCGTGAGATGCGGCGATCTGCCCCTCGGGGGGCGGAGTTCCCGATCTCGTGACGATCTTCGCTTGCGTCGGCGGGCGACTCGCTCCCGGAAAACGGGCGACTCGCGGGGGTTGGTCAGCGGGGGAGGTGCTGTAGGGCCTCCGCGAGGTCGATCACGTCGGCGTACTTGGCGTCGAGGTCGGTGAGGTTGGACTCGTGGAGGGCCGGTGAGCGGTCGGCGCACGCCTGCCGCACCACCTGCGGGTGCAGCCCGTGGCCCAGGGCGTCGGTGGCGGAGGCGCGGACGCAGCCGGACGTCGAGACGCCGCAGACCACCACGGTGTCCACACCGAGGGCGTGCAGGGTGGGGGCCAGCGACGTGCCGAAGAACGCCGAGGCGTACTGCTTCGCGACCAGCGGCTCCCCGGGCAGGGGCTTGAGCGTCAGCTCGCCCCAGCCTCCGGCCGCGCCCTCGGCGAACGCGGTCAGCGCGGGCACCTTCCGCACGAAGAGCCCGCCGTCGACGAGGTCGGGGGAGTAGCGCACCACCGTCCAGACGACGGGGTGCCCGCCCGCTCGCGCGGCATCCACCAGTTCGGCGGTGGCGGCCACCGCAGGTGCCGGATCGGGCAGCTCGAAGGGCCCGCCCCGCTCGG
>DASYES010000383.1:0-4442 GCA_036498885.1 Pseudonocardia sp. | reverse complement strand
AGCACCGCGGCGGCGACCGCGCTCAGCGTGTGGGTGGACAGCGTGCCCCAGACGATGAATGCGACGACGAGCGCCGCGGCCACACCGAAGACCCACCAGTCCATCGGCTGGCGCTGCTCGGCCGAACCTCCGGGGGAGGCCGTAGCCGCCGGGGTGGGATCACTGCCCCCGGGTGTCTCGCTGCTCCTGGGTGTCTCCGAAACGGTCATGGTCTGCGGCCCCGATGGGGGAGCCTCCCCCTCACGTGCGGATGAAGCGGATGAACGGGCGGCGTTCGCGGATGGGTCACACTGCGTCGCCCGAGGTGGCGCCGTCAACTTGAGCGCGGAGTACCGCAACCTTCTCGTTGTGTAATAGGCGGGAACGTGAAACCTGTGGGTCAGGCGAACCGGCCCCAGCCGTGCCAGGTCTCGATCTCGAGCACGCCGGTGACGCGCGGCCGGTCCCGCTGCGGGTACGGCTTGCTGATGTAGTGCTGGGCGATCTCGTCGATGTCGCGCAGATCGGGATCGTCATGCAGGGTCAGTCGGCCTTGCATGCTGACGTGGCTGCCCCAGTCGTCACCGTCGAGCACCGTGATCGACACGCGGGGGTCGCGACGGATGTGGTCGAGGCGACGCCGCTGCGCGTCCATGTTCACCAGGATTTGCCCGTCGCGGTAGAGATACCAGGTGGCCACCGTGACCGGTGCCCCGTCGCCCCGCAGGGTGCCGATCACCGCAGGGTTGGCGCGACGCAGCATCTCGACGATCTCGGGTGTCAGCTCGCGTTTGGGAGTGCTCATGGCCTGATCGTCACCCATCACCGCCGCGTGCGCAGTGCCGGGTCGAGCGGATTGAGGCGCGCCGCGGAACTACCTCACTGCGGGCCCGGATTGCCCGGATCGCTGCTGCCCGGCGAGACGCTGCAGCAGGGGGGAGAGGCGGTGCTCCACGAGCGTGCGCATCACGAGTGAGGTGTTGGTGCGCTCGACCCCCTCCGTGGCGAGCAGCTGGCCGGCGATGCGGTACAGGTCGTCGGCGTCGCGGGAGACGACCTGGACCAGCAGGTCGGTCGGGCCGGACAGACCGAGCACCTCCACCACCTCCGGCACCTCGGAGAGCGCTGCGGCCACCTCGTCGAGGCGGCGCTGCACAACCTGCACCGTGACGAAGGCGGTGAGCGGGTAGCCGAGCGCGGCAGGGTCGATCCGGCGTTCGAACGACCTGACCGCACCTCGCTCCTCGAGCCCCGAGAGCCGGGCCTGCACCGTGTTGCGGGAGAGCCCGAGCCGCTCCGCCAGCGCGAGCACTGACGCCCGGGGGCCCTCGGCGAGCGCGAGCAGCAACCGTGCGTCGGTGGCGTCGACACCCTCCGCGTTGCGCATTCTGCCCGCTCCTTTCCCACGCTGATCGTTCGTGCTTGAGCATTCTGCTCAACCAAACCGCTCCCAGTTGTGCAGTCATCGTGGTGGTGGTGCAGTTGAGCGGCAACTTTGGTCAGGAGGGTGCGATGACGAGCATTGCGGAGCGGGCCGGCGTGGCCGGGGGTGGGTCCGGAGCCGATCCCTCGGAGGTGCTTCGTGAGATCGAGCAGCGCGTGCTCTGGCTCGCCACCGCGATCGTGCACCACGCCAACCGCGTGCGCCCGAATCCGAGCGGGCTGAAGGTGGGCGGGCACCAGGCGTCGAGCGCCTCGATGGTGACGATCATGACCGCGCTCTGGTTCGAGCACCTGCGCAGCGGCGACCGGGTGTCGGTGAAGCCGCACGCCTCGCCGGTGCTGCACGCGATCAACTACCTGCTCGGCGAGCTCGACGAGCGCTACCTGACCACCCTGCGCGAGTACGGCGGACTGCAGAGCTACCCGAGCCGCTCCAAGGACCCCGACCCCGTGGACTACTCCACCGGTTCGGTCGGCATCGGGGCGACCGCCCCGATCTGGGGAGCGCTCGCCCGCCGGTACGTCACCTCCCTCGGGGCCGACCCGGGAACGGGTCGCCAGTACTCCTTGGTGGGGGACGCCGAGCTCGACGAGGGCGCCTGCTGGGAGGCGATCCTCGACCCGATGGTGGCCGAGCTGGGTGAGGTGGTGTGGATCGTCGATCTCAACCGCCAGTCGCTGGACCGAGTGGTGCCCAACATCGGCGCTCCCCGGCTGCAGGGCATGTTCGACGCCGCCGGCTGGCAGGTGCTCACCGTGAAGTACGGGCGGCTGCTCGAGAAGCTCTTCACCCGGCCCGGCGGCCCGGCCCTGCGGCGCCGGATCGACGAGATGCCGAACCCGGAGTACCAGCGCCTGCTGCGCTGCACCCCCGCCCAGCTGCGCCAGCGACTGCCCGGTGACGACGCGGAGCTGGTCGGGCTCGTGGCCGAGCTCGAGGACGCGACGCTGCATGCCGCCATCCGCAACCTCGGCGGCCACGACCTCGCCGCGCTGGGGGACGCCTTCGCGGAGATCGACGACTCCCGCCCCACGGTGATCTTCGCCTACACCGTGAAGGGCTACGGGCTCGCGAGCGAGGGGCACCCCCAGAACCATTCCTCGCTGCTCACGAACGAGCAGATGGCGCAGCTGGGTGCGGCCGTCGGAGCCTCCGTGGACGATCCGTGGGCGCGGTTCCCGGCCGAGAGCCCCGCTGCCCAGATCTGCTCCTCGGTGGGCGCCCGGCTGCGCCGGGAACCGGTGGTGCGGGGCGCCGTGACCCAGATCCCGGCCGACATCGGCCGCACGCCGTCCGGCACCGCCACGACGCAGGCGGCGCTGGGCCGCGCACTGCTCGATCTCACCCGTTCCGCTCCGGACGCGGCCGGGCGGGTGGTGACCCTCTGCCCGGACGTCAGCTCGTCGACGAATCTGGGCGGCTGGGTGAACAAGGTGGGGGTGTGGTCGGCGCGCGAGCGGGTGGATTGGTTCGCCGACGATCCGGAGACGATCCTGCACTGGCGCGAGCGGCCGACCGGTCAGCATCTGGAGCTGGGGATCGCCGAGACGAACCTCGTGGGGTTGCTGGGGGAGCTGGGCGCGACCTGGAGCCGCTGGGGCGAGCCGCTGCTGCCGATCGGCGTGCTCTACGACCCGTTCGTGGAGCGTGCACTCGAACCGTGGTCGTTCGGGATCTACGCGGGCGGCCAGTCGATCCTCGTCGGTACGCCGTCGGGGGTGTCGCTCGCGCCGGAGGGCGGGGCGCACCAGTCGATCAGCACGCCGTCGGTGGGGTTGGAGCAACCCGGCTGCATCAGCTACGACCCCGCCTTCGCCATCGACGTGGAATGGACGCTGCTGGCATCGCTCGCCCGGCTCGGCCGCCCCGACGGGACCTCGGCCTACCTGCGCCTCTCCACCCGGCCGGTGGACCAGACGCTCGCCGCGGTGCCCACCGACCCCGCCGCGAGGGAGCGCCGCCGTCGCCAGGTGGTGGCCGGTGCCTATCCACTGCGCCGGGCGACGCAGGACGGCCGGGCCGTTGCTCCCGCGTTGACCATCGCCGCGATGGGCGCTGTGGTGCCGGAGGCACTGGCGGCCGCCGAGCGGCTGGAGGGGCTGGGCACACCCACCGACGTGGTGTGTGTGACCAGCGCGGGGTTGCTGTTCGACGCGCAGCAGGCGCGCAGCGGACGCGGGGACGCGCAGACCTGGGTTCTCGACGCCGCGTTCCCGGCCCACCGCGCGACACCGCTGGTGACCGTGCTGGACGGGCACCCCCACACGTTGGCGTTCCTGGCCGGGATCAACCAGGTGCGGGCCGCCCACCTGGGGGTGTCGCGGTTCGGGCAGTCCGGCGACCTCGACGACGTCTACCGGCACCACGGCCTGGATGCCGGCACGATCGTGAGTGCTGGCCTGGACCTGACCGCCTGAGCCTGCCCCGCGCACGGGTCTCACCGGGCCCGCCGGCCCAGCACGGGCTGGCCGCCCCGGCGAGCGCGGAAGCCCTCATCCCACGGCCAGTGGTCGCGGTCGTCGGCCCACACCACCTGCAGCGCGCGCACGGTGGGGCCGTAGAGGGCCTGGGCCATGGCCAGGTGGATCTCGGGATGGTCGACCTCGACGAACTCGACGAGCGGCCCGCTGACGAGCCGCACCTGTTCACCCGGCGGAGGTGCGGTGGCGTGCACCAGGTGCGCGGCGACGCCGTCGAGCAGTGCCGCGGCACGGGCCGCCGGCAGCCCGGTGGTCACGAGCTCCGGGCGCTGGTGGGACGTGAGACCCACGGTGTACGACCACGGAGGTCTGCCGCGCTCGCCTCGCACCCCCTGCACCACCCAGCAGTGCCTTCGGACCAGCCGGGCCATGCGCGCCAGGTACTCCTCGGGGGTGAGGGTGGGGTCGTCGCACTTCCAGCACATCGGTTCCTCCTCGGTCGGTCGACTCCGACCGGGCAACCGTGACCGTCGCCACCGACGGCGACGGGCCTGCGCGGCGCGCTGCCGAGGAGTTGTCCACAGGGCGGTTCAGCTGGG
>DASYES010000382.1:0-2208 GCA_036498885.1 Pseudonocardia sp. | reverse complement strand
GAGCTGGACGCTTCCGTGATGGTCGGATCCACCCGGGCGTTCGGGGCGGTCGCCGCGCTCCACGGCTACCCCCACCCGATCTCCGTGGCCCGTGCCGTCATGGAGCGGCTCCCCCAGCACGCGTTGCTCGTGGGCGAAGGCGCCGAGCTCTTCGCCGACGAGTGCGGGTTCGGCAAGTCCGATCTCCTCACCGACGATGCGCGCAGGCAGTGGCAGGAGGCGCTGTCGATCACCGGCGAGTCCGTGGAGGGCGAGAACACGCAAGGTGGTTCGGGGGACGTCGCCTACCGGCTCGCGGCGCTGGAGCTGGTGAAGCGGCTGGCCCCGCACGAGGGACCGTGGGGCACGATCAACGTGCTCGCCCTCGACGCGAGCGGCGAGCTGGTGGTCGGCGTCTCCACCAGCGGCTATCCGTGGAAGTATCCCGGCCGGGTCGGCGACTCGGCGATCGCCGGCGCAGGCAACTATTGCGACCTGCGCTACGGCGGCGCGGCGTGCACCGGCCGGGGCGAGCTGAGCATCCGGGCCACCGGCGCCCGTGTCGTCGTCGACCGGCTCGCCGCCGGGGATGACCCGGAGTCCGCGTGCGCCGCCATGCTCGCGGACGCTGCCACGCTGCCCGACGAGTTCCGCGCGGAGCTGAGGGTGCTCGCCCTGACCCCCGACGGTCGCCACGGCGGTGCGTCCGGGCAGCGGGGCTCCACGTACTGCGTCATGACCGGCAGCGACCCGCAGGTCCGGTTCGCCAGGCGACGTGTCCTGGCCTGACGACCGATCTCAGCCCAGCGTGAACGGGTCGCGGGTGCCGCCGGTGAGCTCGACCCACACCGACTTGTTCTCGAGGTACTCGTCGAGCCCGGCCGCGCCGTTCTCCCGGCCGAGGCCGCTGGCGCCGAACCCGCCGAAGGGCACGCCCGGCGAGACCACGCGGTAGGCGTTGATCCAGACGGTGCCTGCCCGCAGCCGGGCGGCCACCCGGTGGGCGCGGTGCACGTCCTTCGTCCACACGGCACCGGCGAGCCCGTAGGGGGTGTCGTTGGCGAGCTTCAGCGCCTCGTCCTCGTCGGTGAAGGTGAGCGCGGCGAGTACCGGGCCGAACACCTCCTCGCGCACAACGGTGGAGCCCGGGGTGAGGTCGGTGAGCACGGTCGGCCGGACGAACAGCCCGCCCAGGCCCTCGTCGGCGGCGCCGCCGTAGGCGATCGTGGCGCCCTCCGCCCGAGCGGACTCGAGGAAACCGAGCACCTTCTCGTACTGCGGCCGGTTGGCGACCGGTCCCATCTCGGTGCTGGGATCGTTCGGGTCGCCGAGCCGGATCCGCGCGGCGCGCTCAGCCACGAGGCCCACCAGCTCGTCGTGGACGTCGGCGTGCACGATCAGCCGCGACCCGGCCATGCACGTCTGACCGGTGGCGGCGAAGACGCCTGCGACCAACCCGTTGGCCGCGGCCTGCAGGTCGGCGTCAGGGAAGACGATCTGCGGGGACTTGCCGCCCAGCTCGAGCGTGACCTTGTTGATGTTCTCCGCAGCCGCTGCGGCCACCGCCCTGCCGGTGGCGGTGGACCCCGTGAACGCCACCTTGTCCACTCCGGAGTGGGCGGCGAGCGTGGCACCCACCTCACGGGAGAGGCCCGTGACGACGTTGACCACACCCGCCGGGAAGCCGGCCTGCTCGACCAGCTCGACGAACGCGAGCGTGGACGCCGGCGCGTGCTCCGACGGCTTGACGACGACCGTGCAGCCCGCCGCGAGCGCGGGGGCCAGCTTCCAGGTCATCAGCAGCAGCGGGGAATTCCACGGCGTGATCGCCGCGACCACCCCGACCGGCTCGCGGCGGGTGTACACGAGGTAGTTGGGATTGCCCGGAGGGATCTGCCGGCCCTCGATCTTGTCGGCGAGCCCGGCGTAGTAGTGGAACCAGGTGCCGATCCCGTTCAGCTGGCCGATCATCTCGCGGTAGAGCTTGCCCGAGTCGTTCACCTCGAGCCGGGCCAGCCGCTCCGCGTTCTCCGTGACGAGATCCCCCAGGCGGCGTAGGAGAGCCGCCCGCGCGAAACCGGTGAGCCCGGACCACTCCTCGCTCTCGAAGGCCGCGCGCGCAGCGGCCACCGCCGCGTCGACGTCCTCGGGTCCGCCGTCGGGCACCACGGCCCACGGCTGTCCCGTGTACGGGTTCTGCGACTCGAAGGTGCGACCGGACAACGCGTC
>DASYES010000381.1:0-3866 GCA_036498885.1 Pseudonocardia sp. | reverse complement strand
GACGCCGCCTTCCCCTACCTCGAGGACCTGCACCAGACCACCCTCGGCAACGTCCACCTCGGCGTGCGCGACGGCCTCGAGGTCGTCTACATCGAGGCGATCCGGGCGCGCGTGCGAAAACCCGTCGACAGTCACGTCGGTGACCGTTGGCCGATGCACGCCACCGGCACCGGGCTCGTGCTGCTCGCCCACGCCGACCGCGAGCTGCAGGAGCAGGTGCTGCGCTCGCCGCTGACCCGGTTCAGTCCGCTGACCGTCGTCGACCCCGATGAGCTGCGCCGACGCCTCGCGCTGGTGCGCAAGACAGGGGTGGCGGTGGCCAGGGGGCAGATCACCGTTCCCGACATCGTCGTCGCGGTGCCGGTGCTGGGCCCTCGCGGGGAGGTCGCCGCCGCCATCTCCGTGGTGGTCGAGGCGGACGACGCCCGCCCGCGGGAGCTGGCGGCCGTCCTGACGGAGGCCGCCCGCTCGATCTCGGCGTCCTTGACGGCCTGACCCGGGGAGTCACGGTGGGGGCAGGCCCAGCCAGCGCAGGGCGTTCTCCGCGGTGATCGCGTCCAGGACCTCTGCCGGCAGGTCCATCCCCCGCAGCGTCCGGCCCGCGGGGTCCTCGCGTGGCATGGCCGGGAAGTCGGAGCCGACGAGCAGCCGGTCGTGGCCGAGCAGGTCGATCAGGTAACGGATCGCGCGGCGGTCGAAGACGAGGGAGTCGTAGTAGAACCGGCGGGCGTACTCGATCGGCGAGGGGCCGTCGTCGTGCGCGATGGCGCGGTCGGGCACGACGGGCTCCTCGTTCCACGCCCCGCCCCAGAAGTACTGTGCCCGCGGCAGCATCAGCGGGAACCCGCCTGCCGCATGGCTGAAGGAGATCCGCAGGTCCGGGCACTTGCCAGCGGTTCCACCGGCGATCATCGACGCCGCGGCGAGCGCGCCTTCGAGGCCCACGACGTAGGTCCCCATCGCCGAGGCCGGCAGCCGGTCGGTCATGGCGGGCATGGCGTGCACGAACACCGGCAGGCCGAGGCGCTCCGCCTCGGCGAAGAAGGGCAGGAACCGCTCGTCACCGATGGAGACGCCGAGCACGTTCGAGGCGATCTCCACGCCGTGCAGGCCCTGCTCCTGGATCGCCGCCAGCTCCGCCGTGGCGGCGTCCGGGTCCTGCATCGCCACCACGCCGAACCCGACGAGCCGCGTGCGGTCGGCGCTGCACAACGTGGCCGCGAACTCGTTGACGTACCGGGCGAGCGAGAGCCCCTCGGCGGCGGGCAGGTCATAGCGCAGCAGCGGCGGCATCGGCGTGACCACCTCGACGTCGACGCCCGACGCGTCCTGTGCGGCGATGCGCCGCTCGGCGTCGAAGAACACGTCACGGGCCCGGAAGCGCACCGCCCCGAACAGCAGTGTGCGTGCGGTGTCGCCGTCGATCGGCTCCATCCGCGGGAAGCACTCCGGGGCGTCGGCCGGGTAGTCGCGGGGCAGCAGGTGGGCGTGGGCATCGACGAGCACGCCGGCTCCTCCTAGCCGTTGGGGTGGACGGAGACGTGAACGGCTGCCTCGCCCGGCACCTCGCCTGCGAGGGTCTCCATGGCGAGCGCGGTGTCGTCGAGCCCGAAGGTGTGCGTGTGCAGCTTCTCCAGTGGGAAGCGGCGGGACTCGATGATCGCGATCGCCTCCGCGTACCCGCGGGCGTCGACGCCGTAGGCCCCGACCACGTTGATCGCCTTGTTGATGATCAGATCGGTCCGCAGCGGCACCTCGCGCCCGCCCTTGAGCCCGGCGAGCACGACCCGCCCGGCGTGCTTGACCGCCTGCAGCGCGTGCGTCACCGGCTCGGTGGCCATCGGGGTCAGCTCCAGCACGACGTCGGCCATTGCGCCATCGGTGATCTCCCGGACGCGCTCGACGACGTCCTGCGCCCCGTCGCCGTCGACGACGAGAGTGTGGTCGGCCCCGAACTCCCTGGCGAGGGCGAGCTTGTGGGCGTCGGCCTCCAGACCGGTGACGATGACCGTGCCGGCGCCCGCGGCACGCGCGGCGACCACGGCGGCGATCCCCCGCTGGCCCGCGCCGAGCACGAGCACGGTGTCGCCGATGCCGACGCCGCCGAGGTGCAGCGCCCAGCGCACGCCGGCGCCGAGCGGGTTGAACATGACCGCCAGCTCGGCGGGCAGCGTCTTGTCGACCTTGTGCAGCACGGCGCCCGGTGTGAGGTAGAGGTGCTCGGCGAGCCCGCCCCACAGGCTCGGGGCCACGTCGACGCCGGTGACCCCGTGACCGTAGCGGCGGTTGCGGCAGGCCTGGTAGCGCCCGGTGAGGCAGTCGTGGCAGGACCGGCACGGCACGATCACCTCCAGCGCCACCCGGTCGCCGGGCTGCACTCCCCAGCGCTCCGCGGCGCGCTCGCCGATCTCCTCGATGATCCCGAGCGGCTCGTGCCCCGGCACCACCGCGCCACCGCGGCCCATCCTCAGGTGGCCGCGGTAGGCCTCGACGTCACTGCCGCAGATGCCGTTGGCCTCCACGCGCAGGAGCCCGTCGTCCGGGCCGATCACCGGGCGCGGGAACTCGCGGATCTCGATGTTGCGGGGGCCGGCCTGCACGGCGGCACGGACGGTGTCAGCCATCAACTGATCCTTTCTACGAGGGTGCGCGCCGCCACCGGCACCGCAGCCCCTGACCAACCCGAGAAGAGCCGCACCACCATCGAGATCCCGGCGTTGCGGGCGCCGGCCACCGCGATGAGCAGGTGCTCACGATCGGCCGATGGCAGCAGGCGGTCGTACCCCTCGGGGCGTTCCCCGCTCGCGTGCCGCACGCCGTTGTCGCCGAGCCCGTCCTTGCCGACGCGGGCGAGGTCGCTCACGGTGCGCCCGCAGTGCTCGGCGAGCCATGCCCGCACCTGCGCGCGGTCGAAGCCTGCGCAGGCGAGCAGCTGCGCGTGCTCAGGGCAGAAGACGATGCCTGCCGAGGCGTGCCGGAAGATCCACGCACCGGTGCGGGAGATCGTGTCGGCGAAGTCGGCCAGCAGCTGCTCCGCGCTTCCCGTGTGCCGGTTGTCGACGAACTCGCAGGTGCGCAGCAGGGTGGCCGCCGCGGCCGAGGTGCCGGCGGGGATACCGCCCTCTGCCGACAGCGGCTCCCACGGGCTCTCCTCCTCGTTCTCGGCCACGCAGATCGACCACCGCCCCGGCAGCCCCTGGGTGGCCTGCTCCAGGACGTGCGGATGGATCCCGTAGACGTTGCGGACGATCAACCCGATCGCCCGCGCGACCGTCGCGTTCGCCCGGAACCCGGGGCCGAACACCCCGCCCGCGCGGTTGAAGCCGAGCTCGTCGCGCACCGGACCGTTCACGATGATCAGCGGGGCTGGACCGCTCGTGGACTGCCAGCCCCCGCCGCCCGTGGACCGTTCGCGCACCAGGGCGTCCCACGCAGCGAGCACCACGGGGAAGTACTCAGGGCGGCAGCCCGCCATCGCCGCGTTGATCGCCGCCAGCTCCACGGTGACCACGCGGTCGAGCTGCGGGAGCATGCCGATCACCTCGTCGGCCGCCCGCGAGACGGTGGCGAGGAAGCGGTCCACCAGCGGGCGCGACGCCGGGACCAGCGGCAGCCCGTCGGACCAACCCTGCTCGTAGCAGTGCTCGATCGCCGCCTGGGCGGCGTCGGGATCCAGCTCGGTCACGAGCGCGCCTCCGTCAGGAGCGCGACCACGCCGGAAACGACGTGCTGCGCGCGCTCCTGCACCTGGTGCGGCGTCAGCACTGCTACCGGGTGCTGCGTGGTGACGTACCGGTAGCCGGGCGCACCGCGCAGCGCTGCCATCGCGTCCGCGGTGGCGACGAACGCATCGCTGCAGATCACGG
>DASYES010000380.1:0-2754 GCA_036498885.1 Pseudonocardia sp. | reverse complement strand
CGCCCACGACATTTTCGCCGCGATCGGCGCCGAGGCGTTCACCCACCGCGCCGCCTCCGAGCTGCGGGCCACCGGCGAGTCCCCGCGCAGGCGCACCGTCGAGACCAACACCGAGCTCACCCCCCAAGAGGCCCAGATCACGGGCCTGGTTCGGGAGGGACTCTCCAACCCCGAGATCGGCACCCGCCTGTTCATCAGCCCACGCACCGTCGAATGGCACCTCGGACGGATCTTCGCCAAACTCAACATCACCTCGCGCAAGCAGCTCTCCCGCTGAGCAGCCGGCTGCTCCCGGCCCGCGCACTCCTCCGCTCAGTCGCCACGCAAACCGGCGAGCATGGCGCCGATGGTCGCGAGTGCGTCGGCCCGGGCCTGGTCGGGGTCGTCGGCCCCAGCGACCTGGATTGCGGCCTCACCGGCCAGCGCGCAACACAGCCGCGCGAGCAGCCTCACCGAGGCGGGTGCGATCTCGCCCGCGTCGACCAGGTCGTCGAGCAGGCGTTCGAGCAACAGCGCGGTGTATTGATGGTCGAGCTCGCGCCAGCGGCGCCACCCCAACGCGACCGGCCCCTCCTCGAGGACGATCCGGCGGAACCGTCGCTCGGTGGCGAGCTCGAGGAACCGCTCCAGGGCGGCGAGGGCCGCTTCACTCGGTGCCTCGCAGGCCGCGGCCCTGGCCGCCACCTGCTGGACGGCGTCGGTCTCGACGCGCTCGAAGACCGCGCAGAACAGGGCCTCCTTGTCGGCGAAGTGCCGATAGACCGCGCCCTTGGTGAACCGTGCGGCGGCGCCCACAGCGTCGATCGACGTCGCGCGGAACCCGTCGCTCACGAAGAGCGCTTCCGCCGCGGCCAGGACCGACTCCTTGGTCTGCTGGACGTACTCCAGGCGCTGAGACTTGACATCCGGCATGAAACCGACAGTACCTTAGATACCGTGAGTATCACTGATACCAGTGCCACCGTCCCGTCAGCGGTACACCACCAGGTGGTCGGCCGATTTGCCGCAGGCTGGCGGCAACCGGACCCCCACGCCTGGGACGACCTCCTTGCCGAGAACGTGGATCTGCACCAGCCACTCATGGCCGACGGCGTCGGCCGGGCGCACTGGCAACGGGAGTTCGCGCGGCTCCAGGCGTTCCTGCCCGACCTGCGCGGCGAAATCGTCGGGTGGGCCGCCGACGACGACACGATCTACGTCGACATCCACTGCGTCGCGACCGCCGGTGGCCGACCTCTGCAGTTCCGAGCGCTGGATCGGCTCACCATCACCCCCGAGGGCACCGTCACCCGACGGGACTCCTTCTTCGACCCCACCCCGCTCGTCACTGCACTGCTCACGCGGCCGTCGGCCTGGGCCGCGTGGTGGCGCTCGGGCATGGCCCCGCTCGCCGCCCGCCGAGCACTACTCGGCCGGTGGCACGGGATCAACGGCGACGAGCCGGCCTGCTCGACCCGACCGATCGGCACGGCAGAACTCCGGCGACCCCTGCCCCTGTGGCTCGGTGTCATTCGCGGTTGCGTCGGCGTGACCACCCTTGCTCGCCCCCTGCTGGCCTACCGCTACCTCGGATGGCACGCGAGTCAGCCTCCGGTCGGGGGTTTCCTCGCACGCGCGTTCGGGACTCGTGAGCTCGCCATCGCGCTGGCCACCCTGAGCTCGGACACACGCACCGCCCGGGTCGGCGTTCGGCTCGGAATGGTCGCCGACGCCGCCGACGCCGCGTCGCTCCTGCTCGGACGACGGCGGCGCGGCATCTCGGCCCGAGCGGTGTTCGTGATCGGTGCTGCCGCCGCGCTCCTCGCCACAGGCGGCGCCGCCGTCCTCGCCGACGGTGACACCATCGAGCACCGCGGACGGCGGCGCGAAGAGAGCGGTCATGACCTTCTCCGAATTTGAAACCACCCGGAGGTTGCAGATGCCGAGCGGCGAGGTGATCGACATCGTGCGCTCGGGCAAGGACAACGGCGGCACTGCGTTCGAGGTCGAGGCGCTCCTGCCTCCCCGGCTCAGCGGACCACCGCCGCACCGGCACCGTCGCGAGATCGAGACCTTCGACGTTCTCGAGGGCGTTCTGCGGGTCCGCCTCGGCGACGAGACCCGTGACCTGCAGACAGGCGAGTCCGTGACCGTCAGCCCGTGGACCCTGCACGCGTTCGCCAACCCGAGCGACCGGCCGACCCGCATCCGCACCGTCGAAACACCCGCGGGCCAACTGGAGGACCAGTTCCGCGTTCTAGCGTCGGCCGGCCGCCTCCCGCCACTGACTCGGCTCGCCCGGATCAACGTCGCCCACGAGCTCGGCTTCCACATCCATGGCATTCCCGACCCGATCCAGCGGGTGCTGTGGCGCGCTCTCGCCGCCCTCCCCTCCCGGTACGGGGACCGGTCGTGACGCGCCGGGCCGAACGTCCCGGCGTGGTCGATTCAGGCAGCCCGAAGCAGTTTCACGGGTGTTGCTCCCCCTGGATGACGCTCGTCAGCAACTCCAGTTCCGTAGCCGGCTGCGCGGGAATGAAATGGCCGACGCCAGGGAGCAGCCGCACCGTCGCGTGCGGTGCGACGCCTTCGAGCCGCCGCTTGGTCTCCGCGGAATCAACCATGACGTCCAGTTCGCCGGCAAGTACGTGCACGGGCATGGTCAGCCGTCGTAGCGCGTCGTCGTCGAACACGGGAAGATCGCCGAGGCGGTAGCGATAGTTCTCCGCCACGAGCAGCACCTCCTCGACGACCATCGCGGCGACCGCCGGTTCC
>DASYES010000379.1:0-4181 GCA_036498885.1 Pseudonocardia sp. | reverse complement strand
GCCAGTACCTCGGCAGGGGGCGTCCCGCGAGCGACCAGCGTGGCGACGCGGCGCAGCGCGGCCTGCTCCTGCGCGAGCTGGCGCAGTTCGTCCCGGCTTTTCTCGAGTTGGGCGCGGCCCTCGGCGTTGGCGATTGCGGTGCCGATGAGCTCGGTGAAGCCGGCCATGCGCTTCTCGGTGTCGGCCGGGAAACGCTCGTGCCGCGTCCCGACGGCGATCGCACCCCAGAGATGCCCCTGGACGACGATCGGCGCCGCCACCCCCGACCGGAGTCCCATCCGGCGGACTGCGTCGCTGTACGGGTCGACGGCATCGGTGAAGTCGTCGATGCGGGCCGCGTGTCCGGTGCGCAATACGGCGGCCAAGGCCAACGGCGGCTCGGGCCTCCAGCGACTTCCGATCGGGAACTCGGCGAGGTAGGTGCCGACGCGGGCCACGACGGTCGTCGCGCCGTCGGGATCGAGGCGCAGGATGTTCGTGCCGTCGGCATCGAGGATGTTGCCGACCTCGTGCGCGACGGCCGCCAGCACCTCGGCAGGTGGAATCCCGCGGGCGACGAGCGTGGCGACGCGGCGTAACGCGGCCTGCTCCTCGGCGAGCCGGCGGAGCTTCTCGCGACTCTCGGCGGCCAACGCGACGATCGAGCTGACCGCGCCCGCGACGAGGACGAACGCGACCAGCGTCACCGCACCGCCGGGACCGGCGGTGGCGAGGTCACCGATCGGCGGGATGAAGTAATGATCCAGCAGCAGCGCGGCCACGACCGCGGCTGCCAGCGCCGGGAGCAGCCCACCGACCACCAGCGCCACGACCACGACGGCGACCAGGTAGAGGAGCACCTGGATGGGCAGGTCCACGGCGGCACGAAGCTGGACCAGGCCCACGGTCAGCAGCGGAAGAACGACCAACCCGATCAGCGCCCCGATGAGCCGACGCCGCGGGGAGAGCCCCGCCCACAGCACAGTCAGCCGTCGTCGGGTGGCGGCGGGCTTCGGATATGACGATTTGTGCACGTCAAGGTCGCCTTCCCGTCAGGCGGGTGGCGGTGGCGCCGGGTGCCCGCCGTCGGCGACGGGGGCCAGCGTGCTGCGAGGCCGGCGTCCGGACTGAGCCGGTGGCGTGCTCGGCACGGGCACGGCCCAGGCAGCGCGGTGAGAAACGTGTCGCCAACCACAGCATGGTAGGGCGCGTCCGCGCCCGGCGGTGGCGCCTGCACGCTCCGCGGTGGCGGTTCTCGGTTGTCACCAGTCGTGGATGGTGCCGTCCCGCAGCCGGTTGACCGGCAGAGAGGCGGGGCGGTACTCGAACCGGGCCGCGGCCGCGCGGTCCAGGGTGACGCCGAGGCCGGGCGTCTCGCCGGGGTGCAGGTAGCCGTCGTGGAACGTGTAGGAGTGGCGGAACACCTCGTAGGTCTCCGCGCTGTGCGGCATGAACTCCTGGATGCCGAAGTTGTGGATCGCGAGGTCGAGGTGCAGCCCGGCAGCCATTCCCACCGGGGAGATGTCGGTGGGGCCGTGGATGCCGGACTTGATCTGGTACTGCGCGGCGAGATCGAACAGCTTTCGCATGGCGGTGACGCCGCCTGCGTGCGTGACCGCCGAGCGGACGTAGTCGATCAGCTGCTCGCGGATGAGCGTCTGGTAGTCGACCGCCGAGTTGAAGACCTCGCCGATCGCCAGTGGTGTGGTGGTGTGCCGGCGGACGAGCCGCAGGCCGTCCTGGTTCTCCGCGGGCGTGCAGTCCTCCAGCCAGAACAAGTCGTAGGGCTCGAGCGCCTTGCCCAGCTTCGCCGCCTGGATCGGTGTGAGCCGATGGTGCACGTCGTGCAGCAGCGGCAGCTCGGGGCCGAACTCGTTGCGCACCTCCTCGAAGACTGTCGGCAGGTGGCGCAGGTAGGCCTGCGTGTCCCAGATCTCCTCCGACGGCCGAGGGTGACGCCCGTGCTCGTGGCCGGGGCCCCCGGCCGGGTCGGGGGCGGCGGAGATGCCATAGATCGTCTCCAGCCCCGGCACCCCGGACTGCACCCGGATGGATCGGAAGCCCTGCTCCCGGCGTGCCCGGATCGAGTCGAGCAGTTCCGGTAGGTCGCGCCCGCTCGCGTGCCCGTAGGCGCGTATCGAGCTCCGGCTCGCCCCGCCCAGCAGCTGGTACAGCGGAAGTCCCGCCACCTGCGCCTTCAGATCCCACAGCGCTACGTCCACCGCGGCGATCGCCGCCATGGTCACGGGGCCGCGCCGCCAGTACGCGCCGCGGTACAGGTACTGCCAGGTGTCTTCGATCCGGTGGGCGTCACGCCCGATCAGCAGTGGGCTGACATGGTCGGAGAGGTAGCTCGCCACGGCGAGCTCGCGGCCGTTCAGCGTTGCGTCGCCGTAGCCGGTCATTCCGTCGTCGGTGGTGATCTCGAGCGTGACGAAGTTGCGTCCCGGGCTGGTGACGATGACGTCCGCGCCGGTGATCCGCATGGGGTTCCTTCCGTGGAGGATCGGCTGAAGCTCAGGAGCTTCGCACGAGGCTCCGGTCCCGAAGGCCGGCCTGCGCGTTCAACGACACCGCGCAGGAACACGCCACTGCCGCCACCGAGCGGAGACATGATCACGGCCTGCTGCTGAAGCACTGGCGGGCTGCCGCGAGCCGCCGATCTGTCCGCCACACGCTCGCCACCGCGCCCGCGACGGCCAGCGCAACGGCCGTCTGCACCACCGCCCCGACATCCCCGTGCGCCGGCAGGAGAGCATCCGATGCATTCCAGGCGGCGTGCACGAGCACCGCGGCCCAGACGCCGCCGTGCAGGTGCTCGGTCACGAACAGGATCGTGTAGCACAGCGGGAACAGGCTGGCGAAGAACAGCGCGCCCTGCAGTGAGAACAGACCCTTGGCGTGCTGTCCCGTGCCGGTCAGGAAGAACAGCGGCACGTGCCACAACCCCCACACGATCGCCATGACGACCGACGTCCGCACCCGCCCGTACCGCAGGCGCAGCCGCGGCTGCACGAACCCGCGCCACCCGAACTCCTCTGCGAGCGGGCCCGACACGAGCGTGTAGGCGAGCACCCCGAGCGGACCGCCGACACCGGCCGCGACGGACGCGACGTGCAGCGGGATGGCGCCGAGGTCGTCCAGGCCCAGCACCACCGCCGCGACCACCTCCGGTGTGGCGCCCAGGACGATCGCGACGACCGGCCACACCCAACTCAGCCGGGTGCCCGACCGCCGCGGGCCACCGCGGCGCTCCCGCCGCATCAGCAGCCACATCGTCAGCGCGGCCAGCGACGGGCCGGACGCGGCGAGGCCGAACACCAGCGCCGCAACGCCCTCGTCGACGTCGGCACCGATCGCGCCCAGCACCGACCACGGCACCCACGAGAGCACCAGGCACAGCGCGCCGAACTGCACGAGGCGGCGGACCGGCAGCAGCGGCGGACCGGCCCACCCGGTCGGTCGCGGTGCCGGCGCCGGATGCCGTTCCCGAATGTTCATGCCGCGCAGCGTGATCGATTCCTGGCGTACATGAACTGGGGCGAGCCCCCGTTCGCTACCGATGATTTCCCTACCAGCGCCACCCGCGACATGATCGCGATCTACGGCTGGACCACCAGCTGTGCGACAGGATCAGCCGAAGATCACGCAGGATGCGGCGGGAGCCGCAAGGGATCCGGCAACGGAGGGGACACCGGTGTCCGGGTCGATGTCGAGCCAGGTCACGTCGCCTGAGTGCTCGTCGGAGACGTAGAGGTGTCGGCCGTTGGGTCCTAGTGTGAGGTGGCGAGGCCAGCGCCCGCCGTATTCCACGGTGGTGATCAACTGCGGTCTCTCGTAGGTGGGGTCGAGAGCGAGCACGGAGATGCTGTCGTGCCCGCGGTTGGCGGTCCAGACGAATCTTCCGTCGATCGACGCGACGACCTCCGAAGCGTGGGTCCGTACCGACACGCTGTCGGGCAAAACGCGGGTCTCCCGGACGGGGTCGAGGGTGCCGGTCAGGGGGTCCCAGCGGCAGACGGTGATGGTCGGATCGAGTTCGTTCATCACGTACACGTGATGGCCGGCGGGGTGGAAAGTGAGGTGGCGGGGTCCTGAGCCGGGCCGCAGTGGCGTTTCGCGGTGCGGCGAGAGTGTCCCGGAGGTGGTGTCGAGCGTGCTGATCCACACGGAGTCGGTGCCGAGGTCGACGCTGAGGACCC
>DASYES010000378.1:0-6453 GCA_036498885.1 Pseudonocardia sp. | reverse complement strand
ATGAGCCCGGTGCCGCAGTCGGTGAGCACGATGTTGTAGAAGTGCTCGAGCAACGCGATCGTGCGCCGGTAGTCCTCTTCGCTGAACGATTCGGAGACCGCTGGGTCCTGCTCGCTGGCCAGCACCTCGAGGCGCGACGGTCCCTGCGACGTGTAAGCGCGCACATCCGTGTAACGACGCACCCGCTGCGCGTCCCGCAGCAGGTGGCGCACAGTGGCGCTGGTCTCGAGCGGGATCTTCTGGCTGAGGGTCCCGCGGTCGGGATTGGCGTCCACGGCAACCACGCGATCGCCGCGAAGTGAGGCGAACGTCGCACCGAGGGTGGCCGTCACAGTGGTCTTTCCGACCCCGCCTTTCAGGCTGAGCATCGCGATCTTGTAGCAGCCGAGCAAAGGGGTGTTCAGCCGGGCGGTCAGTTCGCGCCGCCGGACGTCGGAGGGGCTCTCGCCCGGGTTGATCAGGCGCCCGGACATCTTGTAGACCGCCAGGCGCCACCCGGACTGCGGGGGGCGCGGAGTCTGGCGCAGCAGGCGGGCCGAGGAGAGGTCCGTCGTTTCCTGACGACGCTGGTCCGAGCCGCTGCGCGCCTGCTGCGCCTCCTGCGCAGCCACCGCGGCGGGATCGGTCCACCCGTGGGTACGCGGACCCGCCCGGCTCGAGCGCCACGGCTGCGGAGGCTTGGCCTGCGCGTCGGACGTCCGCTCGCCGTCGGGAACCGCATGACTCCGCGGAATTCCGGCGGCGGGGCCCGAACCGTTGGGGGACGAATCCGCCGGCGCGGCGGGCATCACCGGCAGGGTGCGTTCCGGCACGGGCTGGTTGCCAGAGGGAGGCGTGCGGCTGGGGAGGGTGCCCCAGCGCTCGCGCACATAGCGACCCACGGAGCCGTCCGGGTAGTCGCGATCGTCCCCGGGGCTACGCTCCGTCATTCGACATCCCACCAGGCCGACCGCTGATCACCTGCACAAAGGCCGACGGTAGTCGCGCTCCTGCGTTCGGTCGAGTCACACGCGGCAGAGCACGTGTTACGAGTCCGATCAGCCGAGTCCGGCATAGGAATGCAAGCCGGAAACCACCATATTGATGAAGAAGAAGTTGAAGACCACAGCGGCGAAGCCGGCGACATTCACCCAAGCCGCCGGGCCGTTACGCCAGCCCGCGGTGGCGCGGGCGTGCAGGTACGCGGCGTAGATGACCCACGCCACGAACGCCACGGTCTCCTTCGGGTCCCAGCCCCAGAACCGGCCCCATGCCGCCTCCGCCCAGATCGCGCCTGCCATGATCGCGAACGTGTAGAGCGGGAACGCGACGATGGTGAGGCGGTAGGCGAGCCGGTCCAGCGCGTCGGCGCTCGGCAGCCTGTCGGCGAAGCCGACCAGTCGCCCGGACCGCCGCAGCAGGAAGAGCAGGCTGGCCACACCGGGGACCATCAGCAGGCCAGAGGCGATGCTGACCGTGGTGACGTGCACCACCAGCCAGTACGACTGCAGCGCGGGCATCACCGGCGCGGCCGGCGCGTACAACACCGTGCCGCCGAGGAACAGCAGGATCACCACCGGCAACAGCACGAACAGCCCGACGGGGCGTGCTGCCGGCGACCGGCGCAGCATCACGAGCCACGCCGCGATCGCCGCGAGGCAGATCGCCGAGGTGAACTCGTACATGTTGCCCAGCGGCCAACGCTGGGCGGCGAGCCCGCGCAGGACGATCGAGGCGGCGTGCAGCACGGCCCCGAGCACGACGAGCGACACGCCCATCCGCCCGAAGCGCTCGGCCCGGCTGCGGGCGCCGGGGGCGTCCGGCCGAGGTTCGTCAGGCTCCGCGTCGAGGGCCGGACCGCCCGCACCGATCAGCACCGCCTTTGCGGATCTGTGCACCGCGTACTCGGCACCGTGCAGGACCATGGCGAGCACGTAGACGCTGACGGCCGCCATGAAGAGGCGATCGCTGTAGAGGGCGAATTCGGAGAGCATCAGCCGTCCTTCGCTGCCGTGACCGAGCCGTCGGCGGCGGAATTGTCGCCGGGCGAACTGTCGCTGTGGGAGGCGTCCCGTCGGGAGTCGCCTGCGGGAAGACCCTCGTGGAGAGAATCGAATCCCAAGGAATCATCGTCCGAAGAATCAGCTGCCGGGGAATCAACGGTCGCGGAGTCAGCTGCCGGGGAATCGCCACCGTGCGGGCCGTCCAGGAGGTCCGCGCGGATGCGGTCGAACTCCTCGCCGTATCCCGCCCGGTCGGTGCGGGCGAGGCCACCGATCTCCACGATCGTCCGGGTGCCGTCCGCGGTGGGGACGAGCCGGGCCCAGAAGCGGCGCCTCCGGATGCTCAGCGACAACCCCAACCCGAGAAGCATGAGCACGGCGAACACGAGCACGGCGTCCTGCCCCGGGTCGTGGCTGACCTGGAGGGACACCCACTTCTGCACGCTGTCGAAGCGCACGGTGGTGCCGTCGTCGAGCGTGACCGACTGGCCAGGCACGAGATTCTTCCGCACGACCCGTTTCAGCGCACCGGAGTCGATCTGGCTCTGGTCGACCTCGAAGATCGACTGACCTCGCCCGTCGTCGAGTCCGAGGTCTCCGCGGTACACGTCGATCGCGACCTCGGGGTCGTCGAGCGCCGGGAACACCGACGTGACGACCTGCCCCCTCGAGCTCGTGGGCGCGAGCAATCCCGTGATGGCGAGCTGGCTGGAGCGGCGCTGCTGCTCGTCGGTGACGCCCGGCGGCTCGAACTTGGTGGCACCCTCCGACAGCATCGTGTTCTGGTCGACGGCCTTCCACTGGATCTCGCCGGTGCGCTGCTGCCCGTTGGGGAACGTCACCGTGAACTTCGGCGCGTAGCCGTTGCCGAGGAGGTAGACGCGGCTGCCGTCCAGGCGCAGTGGGTGGTTGACCTCGAGCTGGTAGGGCCGCCATTGGTTCGCGTGACCGGACTGCAGGTCCGCCGTCGTCTGGTAGCCGATGGCGGCGCGGTAGCTCTCGGCTTGCCCGTTGGGCTGGTAGGTGGCGTCGAAGTCGTTCACCTGCACGCAGAACGGCGTGAGATTCGTGCCGTCCACCTGCAGGCCGGCCTGGAAGGAGTCGTAGCCGAGGATGCCGGTGTTGCAGAACTGTCCGCCGCCCGACATCACGATGACCTGGCCCTCGTACCCGTACAGCTTGCCGCCCGCGAACCCGACGAGCAGCCCGATCAGGCTCAGGTGGAACAGCAGGTTGCCGGCCTCACGCAGGTAGCCCTTCTCCGCGGAGATCGTGCGGCCGGAGCCGGCCTCCTTCTCCGTCCTGCGCCAGCCACGCAGCCGGCCGCGCACCCGCGCGGCGGCCTCCTCAGGGGGGAGGTCGAGAGTTGCGGTGGCGTGGTGCGGCAGCCGGGCGAGGTTGCGCGGCGTCGCGACGGGTGCGGCGCGGAGGCCCTTCGCGTGCTCGATGGTCCGGGGAAGCACGCAACCGACCAGCGACACCATCAGCAGCAGGTAGACCGCGGCGAACCACGGCGCCGCGAAGACGTCGAAGAAGCCGAGGTGAGACAGCAGCGGCGCGACCGTCGGGTGGTCGGTGAAGTACTGGTCGACGAGCTGCTGGTTGAGCGAGCGCTGCGGCAGCAGCGCGCCCGGCAGCGCACCCAGCGCCAGCAGGAACAGCAGGATGAGGGCCGTCCGCATCGACGTGAGCGCCCGCCAGGCGTTCCGCAGGATCGCGATCCACCCGTTCACCGGCCGCGAGTCGCCCTTTTCCGGTGGGCGAGTCGCCAGTTCCGTCGAGGCCGCCATCGTCAGATCACCGGGGTGAAGCCGGCAACGGAGGTCTGCAGCTGGGCGAGCAGCCCGTCCCACAGACCGCTGACGAGGAGGAACCCGACGGCCAGCATGAGCGCCCCGCCGGCGACCTGGATCGCACGTGTGTGGCGGCGCAGCCAGCCGAGGGCGCGCACGGCCCGCGCCGCCCCGAGCGCGATCAGCACGAACGGCACGCCGAGCCCGGCGCAGTAGGCCACCGTGAGGACGACCCCGCGCAACGAGCCCCCGCCGGTGCCTGCGGCCACCGCGACGACCCCGGCGAGCGTCGGGCCGATGCACGGCACCCAGCCCAGGCCGAACACCGCTCCCAGGAGTGGTGCTCCCCAGATCCCGAGCCGCGGCACCCAGTGCACCCGCCGCTCGTTCTGCAGCACCGGGATGAGCCCGACGAACGCCAGCCCCATCACGATCATGACGATGCCGCCGACCCGCTGCAGGATGCCCTGGTTGGCCACCAGCGCGTCGGACAACCAGACGACGCCCACCAGAATGGCTCCGAAGACGACCGTGAACCCGGCCACGAACAGCGCCGCCGCCCCGGCCACCCGCCACCGCCCGCTGCGCTGTTCCCGCGCCTCGGCGAGGGTGGCCGGTGGGGAGTCGGCGCCCACCAACCCCGCGAGATACGCGAGGTAGCCGGGCACGAGGGGCACGACGCACGGAGACGCAAAGCTCACGGCCCCCGCCAGCACGGCGACGGCGACCGCGAGCAGCAGCGGGCCGGAGACCGCGAGGGTGGTCGTGGGGTCCATCGACCACGAGCGTAGGCCCGGCGCCCGGTGTCGCGCGCACCGGGTTCTACAACGTGTAGTGAATCAGCGGTTTTCGGACCCTCCGGCCAGGTGGCGGGTTCAGGCCTGCTCGGCCTGCAGACGCTTCACCAGCGGAGCCAGCTCGCTCACCCGGATCGACGTCAGATAGACGGCAGCCACCCTGCCCTGCGGGTCGATCACGATCGTGGACGGCACGGTGTTGCGGGGGTAGCCGCTCAGCGCGGCCAGACTGCGTCCTGGCGGATCGAAGATCGAGTCGTACGTGATGCTCCGGTCACGGACGAAGTCGGTGGCCGCTGACCGGTCATCCCTGACGTCGATGCCGAGAACGGCCGCTCCCGTCTGTTCCTGCAGGCTCTGCAGCTCGGGCGCCTCCGCCCGGCACGGGCCGCACCACGATCCCCAGATGTTGAGCACCACGACCTTGCCGTGGTAGTCGCTCACCCCGACGGTCTGACCGTCGTGCAGCAGGCTCGGTCCGCTGATCGCGGGCGCCCGGCCGCGGCTCGACGGCGGGTCGTAAAGGATCGTGGTCTGCCCGCCGGGTGCGACGAACTCGAAGTTCGTGCCCTCGTCCACCGCGTCCTTGGTGGTGGAACACCCGGCCACCAGCAGCAACAGGGCTGCGGCCACGGCGAGCACGATCCGTCTCATGCGCCGGTCACCGCTGGGCTGCTGCCGCCGGCGGGCTCGCTGTACTGCAGCTGGGTCAGCTCGGTGCCGACGAACACCAGCGATGTCAGCGACGCGAGTGCGCACTGGCGGCGACGGGGGTCGTGCCACAGCCGTTGGCCGGTGACGAACCGGCGCAGCGTCCAGATCGGCAGCTGATGCGAGACGCACACCGCCTCGTGCCCCTCGGCCTCGATCCGTGCGCTGTGCACCGCGGCGAGCATGCGGTGGGCGATGCGCAGGTACGGCTCACCCCAGGAGGGAGTGAAGGGGTCACGCAGAAGCGGCCAGTACCGCGGCACGCGCAGCGCCCCGCCGCCCACCGAGACCGTCTTCCCCTCGAAGCGGTTGTCCGCCTCGATCAGCCTCTCGTCGGTGGTGACCTGCAGATCGTGGGCGGCCGCGACCGGTGCGGCGGTCTCCTGCGCTCGCTGCAGCGGCGAGGCGTGCACGACGGTGATGTCGGCGTCGGCGAGCGCCTTGGCCACGATCTCGGCCTGGTTGTGCCCGTGCTCGGAGAGGTGGAACCCGGGCAGACGGCCGTAGAGGATCCCGCTGGGGTTGTACACCTCGCCGTGGCGCAGCAGGTGCACAACCGTACGCACGCTGCTGCTCACGTTCCGGCCCTCGCCGCGGCAGGCTCCGTCACGACCCCGAAGGCGAAGCAGCGGTGTCTCACTGTGCCGCCTCCGCCGGAGGGGTGGCCGTCGCCGCTGCCGTGGCCGCCGCGGGCAGGGCTTCCTCGATCACGGAGAAGGCGTCGTCGTCGAGCGCAGCCGAGACGAACCACGCCTCGAACGGGCTGGGGGGCGGGTACACCCCCCGCTCCAGCAGCGCGTGGAAGAACGCCGGGAACCGCCACGTGGCTGCGGCCTGCGCCCCTGCGTAGTCGTGCACCTCGTCGTCGGTGAAGAACACCGAGAGCAGGTTCCCCGCGAACTGGACGCGATGGGGCACCCCCTCGGCGCGCAGCGCGTCACCGATCATCGCGCCGAGCCGGACGGCGTGGGCGTCGAGCGCCGCGTAGACGTCGGCGGTGGCGTTGCGCAGGGTGGCCAGACCGGCGGCGACGGCGACGGGGTTCCC
Source organism: Pseudonocardia sp. (assembly GCA_036498885.1). Classification (GTDB taxonomy): domain Bacteria; phylum Actinomycetota; class Actinomycetes; order Mycobacteriales; family Pseudonocardiaceae; genus Pseudonocardia. The sequence goes on along the minus strand of DASYES010000378.1, from coordinate 123 downwards.
CGACAGCGTGCCGGCCTGGTACACGGGACCACCCGGCGCCAGCTTGGCCATCACGTCGGCGCGACCGCCGAACGCGGCGGCCGGCAGCCCACCGGACATGACCTTGCCGAACGTGTAGAGGTC
>DASYES010000377.1:0-1854 GCA_036498885.1 Pseudonocardia sp. | reverse complement strand
GCCCGCCGGCGATTCAACCGGTCCAGAGGTCGATGTCGCGCATCGCCTCGACCGGCACCGGCCGTCCGTTGGCGATGTCGGCGTACTGCAGCCACCCCCCGGGACGCAGTACCCGACGAGCCTCGGCGAACACCGCAGCCTTGTCGGCACACAGGTTGAACACCCCGTTGGAGATCACCACGTCGGCCCAGCCGTCGGGCACGGGGAGCGCCTCGGCGAGCCCCTCGCGGTACTCGACCTGCTCCAGCCCGAGCTCTGCGGCGGTGGAACGGGATTTGGCGAGCATCTCCTCGGTCATGTCGACGCCGACGACCTGACCGGTGGGACCGACCTGCCCGGCGGCCACCACCGTGTCGAAACCCGCACCGGAGCCCACGTCGACGACACGCTCGCCGGGCTGCAGGGTGCGCATCTGTGTCGGGTTGCCGACGCCGGCGAAGGACTCGACAGCGGCATCGGGGAGTGCACCGACGACGTCGGCCGGGTAGCCGAGGCGCGCCGCCAGCTCGCGGCCGGTGAGGAAGTGGTACTCGCCCGCCGGCTCCGTGGCGACGGCGCGGTACTTCCCACGGACCTGCTTGCGCAGCACGCCGGGATCGACCGGTGTGTCCCCCATCGATGCGCTACCTCTCAATCCTCAAGCGAGGGTTTGAGGATGCGCGGCCGCCGGCGGCATTGTCAAGTGTTCGTGTGAACTTGACAGGAAGGCATGCCGGGATCGACGATCGCGGCATGGGCGACCGCTTGGCGAAGGACGCACTGTTCGCCGCGTTCGCGGAGGTGGCCGCAGCGCTGGGCTCCGGCCGGCGGGCAGAGATCGTGGACCTCCTGGCCCAGGGCGAGCGCTCGGTCGAGGAGATCGCCGGTGAGATCGGCCAGAGCGTCGCGAACACCTCCCACCACCTGCGCACCTTGGCTCGTGCCGGGCTCGTCGACACCCGCCGGGACGGCACGCGCATCTACTACGCGCTGGGCGGCGAGCACGTACAACACATGTGGGCGGCCGTCCGCGCCGTCGCCGAGGAACGGACGGTCGGGCTGGACCGGCTCGCGCGGGCCTACCTGGGTGATCGCAGCGAGCTCGAGGCCGTGGACCGTGCCACGCTGGTCGAGCGGATGAGCCACGGCGGCGTGCTCGTGCTCGACGTCCGCCCGACCGCCGAATACGTCGCGGGCCACATCGCGGGCGCCTGTTCCGTGCCGGCCGACGAGCTGCACCGCAGGCTGCGCGGTCTGCCCGATGACGTGGAGATCGTCGCCTACTGCCGGGGCCCGTACTGCGTCTACGCGGATGAGGCGGTGCGCGCGTTGCGAGAGCGCGGATATCGCGCTGCACGACTGGAGGACGGGTTTCCAGAATGGAGACGCGCCGGGCTTCCCGTCGCCGTCGGCCACTCCTGAGCCGAGGGGAGAGGCGCGGGCCGCAGGGTGTTCATGCCGCGTTCAGCCGGTGTCGGGGCGGCGCGCGGCACTCTCGTCAGTAGCGATCAGGGCTGGCACCCGATGTGCTCGCCGTGCAGGAGGTCGGTGAGCCGGCCGCCCTGAAGGACTTGGCCGGCAAGCTCGCCGGGTACGCCGACCTGGCCACCGCCGACCCGGACGAGCGCGGGATCCGTGTCGGGTTCCTCTCGAAGCTCGCGCTCGGCGACACCCACCAGGTGGCCACCTTCCCTGCGCCGCTGCGCCCGGTCCAGGTCGACGACACCGCAGACGCAGTGGACGCGATGGGCAGGCCCGCCCTCGTCGCCACGGTCACCACCTCGGCGGGCACATCCATCACCCTCATCACGTGCCACCTGAAGTCGAAGCTGCTCACGTTCCCCGGCGGCGCCTTCTCCACCCGGGACGAAGGGC
>DASYES010000376.1:0-3688 GCA_036498885.1 Pseudonocardia sp. | reverse complement strand
GCAGCGACGACGATCCCGCCGACGAGCAGGGAGATGAAGTTGGCCACCGGGAATGCGGTGAAGGCCGCCATCACCGCCTCGCGCCCGTTGCGCGACCAGCGGGTGAAGTCCGCGGTCATCGTCCCGGAGTCGGCGAAGCCTGCGATGGTGATCGTGACCGCGGCTCCGAAGCTGAACACCGTGGCACCCGGGCCCGCGCCCTGGTAGCTGGTGATCCCCGACAGGCCACCCTCCCGGGCGGCGAGCACGAGGGCGACCACGGCGAGCACCACGAACATCGGCGCGGCGATGAGACCGATGACCGTCAGCGCCCGGATCCCGATGAAGGTGATGGCGATGTAGAGCACCCCGGCGATCAGGATCATCCACGTCTCGTTCCAACCGAGAGACGTGTGCAGGGTGGACCCGGTGAGCCCGGTCTGGAACGCGAACCACCCGATCACCACGGTGGACAGGAAGCCCGCCGCGATGGTCGCGCCGTGGCGGCCGAACGTCTGGGCAGCGGTCAGCGCGAAATTCTTGCCGGTCTTGCCCGCGATATAGCTCAACGTGCCGACATAGAGCATCAGGATGATGTTGCCGACGATGATCGCGCCGATCCCGCGCCAGAACCCGAGGCCGTAGACCGTGGCGCCACCGAACACCGCGTTGGTGATGATCATCGGGAAGCCGAACCAGACGGCCGAGACGGAACCGAGCGACCGCCTCTGCGACAGCGGCACGGGCTCGTGCTCGAACTCGGACTCGAGCGCGTGGTGCTCGGGCGCCTCCTGGTGCCTCTGACTGGTGGTACTCACGAAGCGGTCCTTCCGATCGGTGCGGCCGGTGGGGCCGTGGACTCTCGGGACGGGCGCGGGGTCGCGGAAGACCCCGGGGAAACGGCGGTGGCGCCGCGACTCAGCGGGCACCGGCCGTCGTCGCGGTCGGGGATTCGGGAACGGCGTCGAGCAGCACCGGTGGCCGCCGCGGCCGGGCGTGCTGCTCCCAGGCAAGGGCGAACCTCAGGAGCTGGGTCTCGGCGAGCGGGCGCCCGACCACGTCCATGCCCACCGGCAGGCCGTCGTCGGTCATTCCCACCGGCACGGTCATCGCCGGGAGGCCGCTCTGTGAGGCGATCACCGTGTTCGTGGGGAACGTCTGAGCGGTCCAGCGAAGGTCTGCGAGCTCCTGCCGGGTCGGAGGTGGCACCTGCACCGTGGGGAAGACGAGCACGTCGACGTCGGCGGTGGCCATTGCGTGGAGCAGCGCGCGCCGGAACTCCTCCTGGCGCACGCGCATCCGGTGGTAGTCCGGGGCGTCCGCCGCCACCCGCGGACCCCCGGCGGCGTGGGCCATCAGGTCGGTCAGCGGGTGGAACACCCCGCTGGCGAAGATCTCGTCGAAGCTGCGCACCGGAGCCGCGGGACGGGCCGCAAGGAACGAGGTGATGTCTTCCTTGGACTGCGTCGCGTAGAACGCCGTCTGCTCGATCCAGTCCTTCAGCCGGGGAAGTTCCAGGCCTTGGACGTCCGCCCCGGCGACGAGCAGCTCGTCGGTCGCGGCGAGCACGAGCGCAGAGACCGCCTCCGCCTCCGGCGAGGAGCCGAACGCGTCCGTCAGCACGCCGACGCGTGCTCCGGCGAGCGTGGCCCCCGCCAGAGAGGCGACGTAGCTGCCCTGCCGGTCGGGGATCCGAGCCGCTACCGCCGTGAAGGGGTCGGCCGGGTCGCACCCGACCATGGCATCGAGGAGAGCGGCGACGTCGCCGACCGTCCGGCCCATCGGTCCGGGCGTGTCCTGGAAGTGCACGAGCGGCGAGAACCCGGTGCGGCTCACGAGCCCGGTCGTCGGGCGCAGTCCGAAGAGGTTGGTGAAGGACCCGGGGACGCGGACGGAACCGCCCGTGTCCTCCCCAACGCCGAGGAGCCCCAGGTTCGCGGTCAGCGCCGCGCCCGTGCCGGCGCTCGACCCGCCTGCTTCGCGGTCGAGGGCGTACGGGTTCTTCGTGTGGTCGCTGCGCGAGGAGAACGAGAACCAGCCGGCGGCGAAGTCGCACATGGTCGTCTTGGCGAGCACGATCGCCCCGGCCTCGCGCAGCCTGGTCACGACCGTGGCGTCGTGCTCCGGGACGTAGTCGGCGAACAGCGCCGACCCGAACGACGTCGGTATCCCGGCCGTCTCCGCCTGGTCCTTGATGAGCACGGGAACGCCGTGCAACGGCCCCTGCAGCTCCCCCGTGGCCGCGAACGCCGCATCGAGCGCCTCGGCCTCAGCAAGTGCCTGCGGGTTGACCGTGACGACGGAGCCGATGCGCGGCCCTGCCGAGTCGAGGTCGGCGATCCGGCGTAGGTACCAGCTCACGAGGTCGGCGCTCGTCGTGGTGCCGGCGAGCACCTGCTCGTGGAAGGCGGTGGTGGTGAGTTCCTCGTAGGGCAAGGTCGGCTTCCTCTCGTCAGGCGCCGGGCACACCGGGAAGGACTCCGGGTGCCCGCCCGCAGGCGGCCGTCGACCGCGCAGGGGTGGTTGGTGGTGGATGCCGGGCGCCGGTGCGGGGCGAGCGTCGCCCCTGTCGGCCTGTGGCGGCCGGTGCGAGGTCGAGCGCGCGGAGTACCGCAGTCGATGCGGCGGGGCCTCCGCGAGCCGACGCTACGGAGCCCAGATGTCCGTCCTGTACCCCTCGGTTTCGACTCGATGACCGGACGACGCGGAGGGGAAATACCTGCTCAACACGAGCCGTACCGCCCTACGTGTGCAAACCCGGCAGCTACTCGCCGGGCGGGAAGTCGGCCGAGCGGCTCACCTCCGCCCACTGCTGCGCCTCCGCAGCACGGGCGTGCGAGGACCGCTCGGCCGCCTCCACAGCTCCGGCACCGAGCAGCAGGCGCAACGGCGGCGTCTCCAGGTCCACGACGTCGAGGATGATCCGTGCCGCCCGGGCCGGGTCGCCCGGAGCAGTCCGGTCGAAGCCGGCGCGGCGGCGGTTCATCGCACCGACGGTCTGCTCGTAGTCCGGCCCGACCGGCGCGACCCGCATGGACGAACCGGCCCAGTCGGTACGGAACGCTCCGGGCTCGACGATGATGACCTTGATGCCGAGCGGCCCGACCTCGTTGTTCAGCACCTCCGAGAAGCCCTCGACGGCGAACTTCGCCGCCTGGTACGCGGCGGCCCCCGGCGATCCGCCCACGCGGCCACCCACGGATGAGAACTGCACGAAGCAGCCGGAGCGCTGCGCGCGCAACACCGGGAGGGCGGCCTTCGTGACGTTGACGACGCCGAAGAAGTTGGCTTCGACCTGCGCACGGAAGTCCTCGTCCGAGGTCTCCTCGATCGGCGATGAGTTCGCGTAGCCCGCGTTGTTGGCGACGACGTCCAGACCACCGAACTCGTCGAGGGCGAACCGGACGGCGGCTCGTGCCGCTTCCGCGTCGGTGACGTCCAGCGCGTACGTGCGCACGCGGTCGCCGTAGCTCTGTGCGAGGTCGGCGACCTGTTCGGGCCGCCGGGCGGTGGCGACCACCTGGTCCCCGTGCTCGAGCGCCGCCGTCGCCAGCTCACGGCCGAAGCCGCGCGAGCTGCCGGTGATCAGCCAGATCCTGGTCATGTCCGTTTCTCTCCCTCACGTCGGATGAAGCCACCTCAGGAAGTGCCACATGCACGTAGCACTATGGTGGGTGTCCGCCGCTACGACGACGAATGTGAGAGGTGA
>DASYES010000375.1:0-3230 GCA_036498885.1 Pseudonocardia sp. | reverse complement strand
GCGGTGCTCACCCGCGGCTCGCTCGCCACCGTCGACCAGCTGCCGGCGAAGCTGCGCCACGACCCCCTGAAGTTCGACGCGCCGCAGCTGCTGTCGTTCCCGGACGTCTTCCCCAACGGCCTTGCCAACCGCTTCACGCTGCGGGCGTTCAGCGAGCTCTGGTACCGAAAGGCCCCCAAGCGCCAGCGCGGCTCGATCCAGAACATCACGAGCTTCTACCAGGTGCTCGACCTGTTCGGGGACTGGAACCGGGTCTTCGGCTCGCGCGGCTTCCTGCAGTACCAGTTCCTCGTGCCGTTCGGCGAGGAGCCGACGTTCCGCCGGATCGTCGAGCGGATCGCCACTTCGCCGCACGCATCCGGACTCAACGTGCTCAAGCGCTTCGGCGAGGGCAACACCGCACCGCTCTCGTTTCCGCAGCCGGGCTGGACGATCACCGTGGACTTCCCGATCGCCCGCGGCCTGCACCGCTTCTGCGACGGGCTCGACGAGCTGGTGCTCGCTGCGGGCGGGCGGCTCTACCTCGCCAAGGAGTCCCGGGCGAGTGCGGAGACGATCCGCCGCTGCTACCCGCGCTTCGACGAGTGGCGCAAGGTGCGCGACAACGCCGACCCCTCCGGGGTCTTCACATCCGATATGGCCAGGCGGCTGGAGCTGACGAACTGATGATCGACGCCGTGGGCAACCCCCAGAGCGTGCTGCTGATGGGCGGAACCTCGGAGATCGGGCTGGCCGTCGTGGAGGCCTTCGCCTCCGACCGGCCGCTGCGCGTGGTGCTCGCCGCCCGGCCGTCCGAGCGGCTGGACGCCGCGCGCGCCAGGCTGGAGACGCTCGGCTGCGCCGTCGAGACGCTCACCTTCGACGCGCTCGCCCTCGACACCCATGCGGACGTGGTGCGCAAGGCCTTCACCGGCGGCGACATCGACGTCGCACTCGTCGCTTTCGGCCTGCTCGGCGACAACGAGCAGGCGTGGACCGACGTCGACACCGCCGTCGAGCTGGCGCAGGTCAACTACACGGCGGCGGTCTCGGTGGGCGTCGCGCTCGCCGAGCGGCTACGCGCCCAGGGTCACGGCTCGCTGGTGGCGTTCTCCTCGGTCGCGGGTGAGCGGGCCCGCCGCTCGAACTTCGTCTACGGCTCCACGAAGGCCGGGATGGACGCCTTCTACTCCGGCCTCACCGAGGCCCTGCGCCCGTCCGGTGTCGTCGTCACGGTCGTGCGGCCGGGCTTCGTGCACACCAAGATGACCGAGGGCCGCAAGCCCGCCCCGCTGTCCACCACCCCCGGGGCCGTCGCTGCCGTGGTGGTCGACGCGGTGCGCAACCGTCACGAGCTCGTCTGGGCGCCCGCGCCGCTCCGCGTGCTGATGAGCGTGCTGCGGCACCTGCCGCGCGCGATCTTCCGCCGCCTGCCCGTCTGAACCCGGGCACCGCGCACATCAGCTGGCCCTCGTGGACATGTCGTGCCATGGGTGCGGGGGCCATGACGTGTGCGCGGCCGGTTCGGTTCCTAACGCCCGGTCGGGCGAATCCGCTCGGCGGGCCACGCCGGTCGTTCCGGTTCCCCCGCCACTCCGTCGACCGGCTTCACGTGGGGCACGACACCGTCCCAGAAGTACTCGACCCTGACGACCTTCCCGGCTTCGGCGCCCGGGTCGTCCACGGGGTCGTAGAAGAGCGACTCGGAGTAGGCGGGCAGGCGGGTCTTCGGGTCGAGGTAGTAGACGGCCTCCACCTGGTCGGAGGCAGCACCCGCATTGCCCGGCATGAGTACGTGCGACTTCCACCTCGCCCCGATCGCCCGGAACGACCAGATCAGGCGCATCATCCCGTCCTGGTTCCCGTCCCGGTCGAGGGCCCGCAGGACGAACGGCATCCGGACGTACTGCCGACCGTCGCGCTCGACCAGCGAGAGCTTTCCGACGCCGAGGTAGCCCGGGTAGTCCTTGTGGATCGCGCCCACGAACGCCGTGGCCTCGTCCGGTGTGAGGCCGGCGGTCAGCACCCCGTCGCTCGCGGTGCCGATGATCTCGAGGGTGCTGCTCGCGCTGCCGTACTCGCCGTCGCTGCTGATCGCGCAGCTGCGATCCAGGTCGGACCACGTGTTGTCGTGCGGATAGAGCAGGTAGTCCTTGCCGCCCTCGCAGATGGTGTTGAAGCCGTCCAGCTCGTGATAGGCGAAGTCGTTGGTGCGGAAGTCGATGCCACCGTCGCTGACCGCGGCACGGAAGTCGCCACCGCTCAGGTACGAAGGCAGGTCTCCCGTGGTCTCCATTCGGACGTGCAGCACGGGTTGGGTGAGCAGGGCGACCATGCTCTCGTCGAGAAGTTGTCCGGCGCTCACCATGGCGAGGTCGGCGTCGGTCAGTAGCTCGGCCTCGTCCAGCGGGCCCGCCGGAGGGTCCGCCAGGTCGACCGGCGCGGCCTGCCCCGGCACCGCCCTCTCCCACATCGAACACGCCGTGGTGCCACCGGCAACGAGGAGAGCCGCGACCAGCACGACGAGCGTCCGGGCCCGGCCGCCCGGGCGGTTCCGGGGTGCGCGGTGCACTTCGCCCATCCCCCTGCTGTTCCGCACAGACGCAAACCCCACAAATGGATCTTGCGCCCTCGGTACGGCGGCTGCGCACGGGGGTCGGAAGTTCCGGAACGCACCGATGTCGAGAACATGGCGCTGCCTACGACCTGTTCGCGACGGTGCCCACCCGGGCGTCCGCGATCCGGAGGAGTCGACCCGTGAAGTACATGCTGATCATGCAATTGAACCCCGCGGCGTTCGATGCGCTGACCGAGGAGCAGCGTGAGCAGGTGATGACCGGCCACGGCGCGTTCATGGAGACGATCAAGGCCTCCGGCGAGATGGTGGAGACGCACGCCCTCGCCGAACCCGCCCAGAGCGCCGTGGTGCGCGGGCGAGGCGGTGTGCCGGTCGTGACCGACGGCCCGTTCCTGGAGACCAAGGAATTCATGGGCGGCTTCTACGTCGTGGAGTGCGCGACACGCGAGCGGGCGATCGAACTCGCCGGCCTGATTCCGGACTCCGCGGTCGATGGACTCGGCGTCGAGGTGCGACCGATCGTGTTCTCGGCCGGTCCGCAGTAGGTGCGGCGGTGCCGGCCTCCTGCCCGCGGCACATCGGGCAGGAGGCCGGCTGCTCAGCCCCCCGCGTTCAGGTATCCACCGCGCACGTAGAGGGCGCGCTCGTAGTCGTCGACGTTCGCCGGCGCCCG
>DASYES010000374.1:0-3128 GCA_036498885.1 Pseudonocardia sp. | reverse complement strand
GCGATCGCGGCCACCAGTTCCAGCCGGCCGGCCAGCAACGCCGCCCCGTTCCGAGCGAGGTGCCCGTCCCAGACCTCGAGGGTGCTGAGGTCGGCCCGCCCGTTGCGCGCGGTCTTGAGCAGCGCCGACCGCTGGCGCAGCACCCGGTCGTAGTCGCCACGCACAGCGGCGTACCGCGGATACCGCGACACGAGCAGGTCGTCGAGGAAACGCCTGCGCTCCCCGGGATCGCCGCGCACCAGTGCGAGGTCCTCCGGCGCGAAGAGCACGGTGCGCAGGATCCCCAGCACGTCACGCGGTCTGGGCACCGGTGCCCGATTCACCCGCGCGCGGTTGGCCTTACCTGCAGTGATCTCCAGCTCGACGCTCAGCTCGCGCCCGTGGTGCACCACCAACCCGCGCACCACGGCACGGTCCGCGCCGCGGCGGATCAAGGGTGCATCGGTGGCGACACGGTGCGAACCGAGGGTGGCCAGATACGCGGCAGCCTCGACGAGGTTCGTCTTGCCCACTCCGTTGGGGCCGACGAGCACCGTGACGCCGGGCTCCAGCTCGAGCTCGGCCGTCTCCCACGACCGGAAGTCGGCGACGGCAAGGCGCCGCAGGTGCATCAGCTCTGGGTCGAGCCCGGGCCCGAACTCGGACCCGCGTGCTCGCCGGGCGTGCCGGACGGCCCGGCGGCCGACTTCACGGCGTGCCCACCGAACTGGTGACGGAGCGCGGCGACGGCCTTGAGGGCGGGCGATACCTCCTGGCGCGAGGCGAACCGGGCGAACAGCGCTGCGGAGATCACCGGGAGCGGCACCGCGTGCCGGATCGCTTCCTCGATCGTCCAGCGACCTTCACCCGAGTCCTCGACGTAGTCGTCGAGCTCGGCGAGGGTGGGATCGTCCTTGAGCGCGCTGACCAGCAGGTCGAGCAGCCACGAGCGCACGACCGTGCCGCGCGACCACGCCTGCAACACCCCCGGCACATTGGTGACCAGCGGAGCGGCCGACAGCAGTTCGAAGCCCTCGGCGTAGGCCTGCATCAGGCCGTACTCGATGCCGTTGTGCACCATCTTCGAGAAGTGCCCGGCCCCGACGGGACCCGCATGCACGAAGCCCTCCTCGCGCGGCCCTTCCGGTCGCAGCGCGTCGAAGATCGGCATCGCGCGTTCGACGTCCTCCGCCGACCCGCCGGCCATCAGCCCGTAGCCGTTGGCCTTGCCCCAGACGCCACCGGACACCCCGACGTCGAGGTAGCCGATCTCCTCGGCGCCGAGCAGCGCGGCGTTCGGCCCGTCGTCGGTGTAGCGGGAGTTGCCGCCGTCGATCACCAGGTCGCCTGGTTCGAGGACCTCGGCGAGTGCGCGCACCGTGCTCCGCGTCGGTTCGCCGGAGGGGACCATCACCCACACCACGCGAGGGGCTTGCAGCGTCTTGACCAGCGCGGCGAGCGATTCGACGTCGCTGACTTCCGGGCGAGGGTCGTACCCGACGACCTCGTGGCCGGAGGCCCGAAGCCGGTCGCGCATGTTGCCACCCATCCGGCCCAGACCGATCAGTCCGAGTTGCACGGTTTCACTCCTGGTGTCTTGTCGGGGAGCTCGCCCGCGCTCGGACCGGTCAGCCGGGGAGGCGGACGGGCATCAGGAGGTGCAGGTAGCCGGGCAGGGGCGCTGCAGTCTCCTGCTCTTCATTGTCCTCCGCAGGCGGGGCAGGCACAGGGCGGACCAGCGCAGGGCGGTTCGGCGTGGTGAACGTCAACTGGGCGCGGGCCGTGTGCAGAGCGCCGAGCGAGTCGAGCAGGTAGCCGGGGTTGAACGCGATCGTGAGCGGAGCTCCGTCGAGCTCACAGGGCAGCTCTTCCTCCGCGCTGCCCACGTCGTCGCCGCCTGCGGCGAGACGGAGACCGTCCTCGCCGAACTCCATCCGGACCTGGGCCACGCGGTCGGTGACGAGTGCCACACGCTTGATCGCCTCGACCAGAGAGGCCACCTCGATGACGGCGGCGCTCGTGTGCTCGGCCGGGATCAGCTGGCGGAACCGCGGGAACTCCGCGTCGAGCAACCGGGTGGTGGCGCGCCGGCCGGCGCCGGTGATCCCGAGCATCCCGTCGCCCGCCGACAGGGCCAGCTCGACCGTGCCCGCCCCGGCCAGAGTCTTGGCGACCTCCGCGAGCGTGCGTGCCGGGATCAGCACGGCGCTGGACTGCGCGTCGTCCTCCGGTGTCCACTCCAGCTCGCGGACGGCCAACCGGAACCGGTCGGTGGCGGCGAGTGTGAGGCGGGAGCCCTCGATCTCCAGCCGGATGCCGGTGAGCATCGGGAGCGTGTCGTCCCGGCCGGCCGCAACCGCGACCTGAGCAACGGCCCCGGCGAGCTCGCCCGCCGCCACGCTCCCGGCCAGCTGCGGCATGGCCGGCAGTTGCGGATAGTCCTCGACCGGCATCGTCGGCAGGCTGAACCTGCTGTTTCCGCACGTGATCGTGGCGCGCGCCCCGTCGACCACCAGGTCGACCGGCTTGGACGGCAGCGCACGCGTGATGTCGGCCAGGAGCCGCCCGGACACGAGCACGCGGCCGGGATCACCGATCGTCGCGTCCAGCTCGACGCGAGCCGATGTCTCGTAGTCGAACCCGGAAACGGTCAGCCGCTCACCGTCGGCACCACCGGACGCCTCGACGAGGACGCCACCCAGCACCGGGACCGGTGGCCGCGCCGGAAGGCTGCGAGCCACCCAGGCGGCAGCATCGGCCAGGACGTCGCGTTCGACCCGGAACTTCATGAGGGGACCTCTCGCACTGGCGGTGTGGGGACGAGCTCACGTGGACCCGACGGCTGGGGAGCCGAGGGGGTCATGCCGGGTCGGAACGCCGGGCACCGATCTGGTTCAGCCCGGAACGGTCTGAGCCGGAAGACAACCGTAGAGCCTCCGGACTGCGGGTGTCATCCCGGCCAGCCGGCGCCCGATCCGGGCCGCGCTCCGCTCCATCCACCACGTTGTTCTTTTTGTAGTTCTTCATGAAGAGATCCACAGCAGTAGTACTAGGGCCTGTGCGCAGTGTGGATGGACGCCGTTGTCGCAGGTCCGACGGTGTGGCGGGTTGTGGATCAACCTGAGGGGCGAGCGGTGGGCGCTTCGACG
>DASYES010000373.1:0-2060 GCA_036498885.1 Pseudonocardia sp. | reverse complement strand
CTTTCAACCGCATTGATGAGGGGCACCTCGAGATCACGGAAGTTGTTGACAGCACCGAGCACGCGGCGTGCCCCGTCCGCCGGCTCACCCCAACGGAGAACGGCGCAGACCCCAGTTTTCCAATCGGTCCCCCTCGGCACCTCCGGCCAGGCGCGGATCCCGACGACGGACGGCTTCACCGCCTGCCACACGTCGACATAAGGATGCCCCGCGACGAGCACGTCCGGACCGGCTACTGCCGCGGCGGCGCGCGTCTCCTTCGACCCCTCCACCAGGTGGTCCACCAGCACACCGAGCCGGCGCCCCGGGCCGGGCCCGAACCCCGCGACCGCGGCGGCGAGGTCGTCCATGCCGTGCATCGGCTCGACCACCACGCCCTCGACCCGCAGGTCGTGCCCCCAGACGCGCTCCACGAGCTCGGCGTCGTGCAGGCCCTCCACCCAGATCCGAGCAGCCCGGGCCGTACGCGCGGTGTGCCCCCGCACCTTGATCGAGCCGGAGGCCGAGCGCGCGGAACCCACGGGCGCCCGCTTCGGTGGCACGAGCGTGGCGAGAGCGCCCTCGATCAGGAACGCTGCCGGCCGCAGCGGGAAGACCCGTCGACCGCCGTGGCGGTCCTCCAGGGTCACGTCCCGCACCGTCACCGCGACGACCGCGCCGCAGAAGCCACTGGCCGGGTCCTCGACGACGAGGCCGGCCTCGGCGGGTACCTCCGGGATCTCCCGGCGGACCCGGTTGCGGGTGCCGTCTGTTCCGAACGCCCCTCGGTAGTCGTGCGACCGCGTCACCCCGCTGTTCTACCGCCTGATCACGTTCCGGGTACGGCGCGACACGCGCATGCCGGCAACTCACCCGCCCGACCTGCGGCAACGCATCGTGTTCGCATTCACCCGCACGGCAGCGATGCTCCAGGCCCCGGACGTGGTTAGCCTGACGCCCGTGCCCTGCCCCTCCGCCACCTTCACCGTGTGGACCTCGGCCTGGCTCGCGGGTGCTGCGGCACCCGACGACGTGCTCGACGCACTCGCCCCGTGGGCAGACGCGCACGACGTCCAGGCAGCCGACGCGGACACCGCCCGCGTCACCGCGCTCCCATCGCCTGGTGAGCCGGTGTCCTCGGTGACCTTCCTGCTCGCCGCGCTGCGCCGGTCGGCACCGCGCGGCCCGGCCCGGTTGGTCCTCCCCGTCCCCGGTGACGCGCGTGGGCTCCCCGGCCCAGGCCCGTTCAGCCAGCAGGCGATGTCGGCAGGCGAGGGTGTGCTGTTCGCCGAGGCCGGGCTGGGCGTCGTGCCCACGTCGGTGGCCGACGGCGTCCTGCGCTGGACGGTCTACCCCGTTGCCGATCCGGGCCCGCCACCTGAGTTCGTCGCCCTCAACCAGGCGGAGCGCGAGCTGCGCGACCAGGTCCGCCAGTCGGCGTCTGTGCTCACCTCGCTCGGCGTGGCCCGCCATCGTCCCGGGGTGCGCGAGGAGATCGCGGCAGCCCTGCGGGCGCGCCCCACGTCGTTGTGGCCTGCCGGGATGCCCGGGCAGCCGCTGCGCGTGCTGCAGCACGCCGACGAGGTGGAGGCGATCCTCGCCGCGGCGTCGGTCGACGAGCCGGGTGGGGCGCTGTCCGCCTCCGCCGCCACGGCCCGTCGCGAGGCGCTGCGCCCCATCGAGACGGCGGTGCGGGTGGCCCGGCGGGCCGCTGTGGCCGAGGCCGTGCGCATTCTGGCGGCGAGCCCGCTCGTCTGACGGGGCCCGCTCAGCCGCACCAGCGGGCGAGCAGCGCCCCGTACACCTCCACCGCCTGCTCCACGCGCGACGCCAGGCACCACTCGTCCACCACGTGGCACTGCGCGGTCTCGCCCGGCCCCAGCACCACCGTCGGCGCCGCCCCTCCTGCGCCAAGCAGCCCCGCCAGCACCGACGCGTCGGTGAAGTAGCGGGCCGGCGCCGCTGGCGTGTCGTCCAGACCGGCGTCGGCTAGCGCGGAGCGGACGAGCCCGATGAACGGGTCGTTCGCGCCGGTGTCCACCGGCGCCAGCAGCACGTGGTCCGCCACGCTGACCTTGTCC
>DASYES010000372.1:0-4930 GCA_036498885.1 Pseudonocardia sp. | reverse complement strand
CACAAGGCGGGCCTGCACGCGAGTGCGATCAAGGTGGACCCGGAGCTGTACAACCACATGGACCCTGCGGTTGTCGGCAACGGGCAGCGGGTGCTGGTCACCGAGATGGCCGGCCGGGCCAGCGTCGAGCTCAAGGGTGCCGAGCTCGGACTGGACCTGGCCGGCCACCCCGAGGCGGTGTCGTCGCTCGTGGCGACGGTGAAGGAACGCGAGGCCGAGGGCTGGTCGTTCGAGGCCGCTGACGCGTCGCTCGAGCTGCTCATGCGCTCCGCCGTGGGCGGCACCCAGCCGGTGCCGTTCGCCCTCGAGTCCTATCGCGTGATCGTCGAGCACGGCGCCGACGGCAGCGTGCTCGCCGAGGCGACGGTACGGGTCGTCCTGCCCGACGGGGAGCGGCTGATCGCCACCGCGGAAGGGAACGGACCGGTCAACGCGCTCGACGCGGCGCTGCGGGCCGCGCTCACGCCGACGTGCCCGTGGCTCTCGGACGTGGAGCTGTCCGACTACAAGGTCCGCATCCTCACCACCGGTCGTCCGCAGAGCTACGGCACCGACGCGGTGACACGGGTGCTGCTCGAGTCCACCGGTCACTCGGGCTCGTGGACCACCGTGGGTGTGCACAGCAACGTCGTCGAGGCGTCCTGGATCGCCCTCGTCGACGCGCTCGCGTACGCGGCGCTGCGCGCTCCCGTCCCCGTGGGCGCCCGAATCTGACCCCAGGAGGGTGCTGAACGACTCCGCCCGTAGCGCAGCAGGGCCGAGTTCGTTCCGCGGCACCAGGCCGTGTTGAGAAAGCCCCTGATCGCGGTCTTCGCGCCCGGATCGTTCCTGGCGGCGTTGCCGCCCCCACCGGGTACACCAGGTACGACGGCTCGGAGCGGCGCCTTGCCAGGAACGATCTGGATCACGAAGCCCATCGCTCAGTACTGCCTCAACACGGCCTAGGGCAGGATCAGCGCGTGAACGACGTGCTGCGCCGGATCGACCGGTTCTGCGATGAGGTTCCGCGGCACTGGGCCACAGCGGCCGACGACGGTCCGTTGCGCCTCTTCGTCCGTAACCGCCCGGGATCCGGCTGGCCGTTCTACGCGCGCCCGATCCCCGGTAGCTCGCCGGTCACCCCGGAGGACATCGAGCGGGTGCGGGCGCGCCAGCGGGCGCTCCGCGTGCCGGAGGCGTTCGAGTGGGTCGCCGACATGACCCCGTCGATGGCGGACGCTGTCTGCGATACGGGCCTGCCGATGACGATTTGTCCGCTGCTCGTGCTGAACAGCGACCCGATCGCCCCCTCGCTTCCGCCCGGTTACTCGGCCCGCCTGCTCGGACCGGCCGACGGTGACCTGCAGGCGGCGGCTCACTCCGTCCTGACCGTTGCGGCGGCGGCCTTCAAGGCCCCGCCTCCCGGTCCACCGGTGGGCGCAGCCCTCGCCGAGCTGCGGGCCGACCTCGCGGCAGGGACGATCGCCCGAGCGCTGGTCACGGGTCCGCGCGGACCGGTCGCTGCAGGATCGGTGCAACGGGTCGGGGATGTGGTCGAGCTGGTCGGGATCGGCACCGTCGCGGCCGCGCGTGGCCAGGGGCTCGGCGCCGCTGTCACGGCGCTGCTGGCAGGCGCCGCCCGGAACGCGGGCGCGGAGGTGGTGTTCCTCGCCGCGGGTGACGAGGCCGCCACACGCGTCTATGAGCGCGTGGGATTCCGGCGGGTGGGCGAGTGC
Source organism: Pseudonocardia sp. (assembly GCA_036498885.1). Lineage (GTDB taxonomy): Bacteria > Actinomycetota > Actinomycetes > Mycobacteriales > Pseudonocardiaceae > Pseudonocardia. The sequence goes on along the minus strand of DASYES010000372.1, from coordinate 3,215 downwards.
GGCATGGCGGAAGCCTCCTGACCCGGCCCCGACCGCCATCGGACGAGAGTGCCGTTCGTCCCGATCAAGGGACGGACGTGCCGTTCGGCCGGCGTCCGGACGCCTCGATGCCCGTCAGGCAGCGGGTTGTGGCGAGCGCCGTGCCCATTCCGGCGCGTGCTCCGGCAGCGGACCGATCGCGATGAGCCGCGCCGGTACACCCTGTAGTGCCGGGAACCGCTGCAACATGCTCAGCGGGAACGGAACCTCGCCGTCAGCGGCCGCCTGTGTGGCGTCTCCGTCGGCGGCGAACATGCCGGACGTTTTTTGTGATTGCGGCGCGCCCCCGGTGGGCTGGGCGACGCGCTCGCCGAGGATCCCGCGGTGTGCCGCGCGCTGTGCGCCCTGGATCAGTGCGGTGGCCCACCAGCGGCGGAGCTGGACCCGGCGCAGGAGGGCAGGAGGCACGATGCCGCCGGAGCGCAGCGCGGGCGCCAGCAGCCGGGCAGTGGCCACCGCGTCGGCCACGGCGAGGTTGATGCCCACCCCGCCGACCGGCGACATCGCGTGCGCCGCGTCGCCGATCAACAGCAGGCCGTCGCGGTACCAGCGGCGCAGCCGGTCGAGCTTGACGTCCAGCAGCTTCACGTCGTCGAACGACGTGATCGCGTCCATCCGGTCGGCCAGCCACGGCAGCAGCCCGGCTATCCGCGAGCGGAACTGCGCGATCCCGGCCGCCCGCATCTCCGCGTCGCTGCCCTTACGGATCAAATACGCGCACTGCCAGTAGTCCCCGCGGTCGATCATCACCGCGAACTCCCCGGTGCCGACGCGGCCCACACCGCCGTCGGGATCGCCGGCGTGGCGCGGCAGCCGGAACCACCACACGTCCATCGGCACGCCGAACGAGCGTGGCCGCATCCCGGCCGCCGCCCGGACCGCGGACGCCCGCCCGTCGCAGCCTATGGTGAGGCCGGCCCGGATCTCGTGCTCGGTGCCGTTGGTGCGGTCGCGGTAGCGCACGCCGGCCACGCGACCACCGTCGTACAGCAGGTCCACGACCTCGGCGTTGCGGCGCAGTGTGAAGGTGGGCTCGGCCTCCGCCGCGTCGGCGACGAGATCGAGGAAGTCCCACTGCGGCACCATCGCGATGTGCTGGTGGGCGCCGGGCAGCCGGCGCAGGTCGGCCACCTGCGCGCTGCAGGCGTCCAGCTGCACCTGCATGCGGTTGATCCGCTGCTGGGGCAGGGCTGCGAACCGCTGCCCGAGGCCCAGCTCGTCGAGCAGGGTGAGTGTGGATGCGTGCACGGTGTCGCCGCGGAAGTCACGCAGGAAGTCGGGGTGCTTCTCCAGAACGGTGACCTCGACACCGGCCCGAGCGATGAGTAGACCGAGGACCAGCCCCGCTGGGCCGCCGCCGACGACGAGGCAGGTCGTCCGCTCATTACTCAACATGCGTTGAATTCTAGGCGCGGCGGGCCGGGAAGGCCAGGTGTCTGCCGGATAGGCTTGGCCCCATCATGAGTGAGCCTGCGAGCGAATCCCGGCCGGCCGGCGTCCGGGTCCGGTTCTCCCCGTCGCCGACGGGCACCCCCCATGTCGGTCTCATCCGCACCGCGCTGTTCAACTGGGTGCACGCCCGCCATCACGGCGGCACCTTCGTGTTCCGGATCGAGGACACCGACGCCAGCCGCGACTCGGACGAGTCCTACGCCGCGCTGCTCGACGCCCTGGGGTGGCTCGGGCTCGACTGGGACGAGGGTCCCGAGGTCGGCGGCCCGCACGCTCCGTACCGGCAGAGCGAGCGCGGGCCCATCTACGCCGACGCGCTGCAACGGCTGATCGACGGGGGCGAGGTCTACGAGTCGTACTCGCGGGCCGACGAGATCGAGGCTCGCCACCGCGCCGCCGGCCGCGACCCGAAGCTCGGCTACGACAACGCCGACCGCGACCTCACCGAGGAGCAGCGCGCCGCGTTCCGGGCCGAGGGGCGCGCACCCGTCTACCGGCTGCGGATGCCCGACCGGGACATCACCTTCACCGACCTGGTGCGTGGCGACGTCACGTTCCGGGCGGGCACCGTGTCCGACTTCGTGCTCGCCCGCGGCGACGGCACCCCGCTCTACCCGCTCACCAACCCGCTCGACGACGCGCTCATGGGCGTCACCGACGTGCTGCGCGGGGAGGACCTGCTCTCCTCCACACCGCGGCAGATCGCGCTGCTCGAGGCGCTGCAGCGCGTCGGAATCGGCACCGGGCCGTTCCGCTACGGGCATCTCCCGCTCGTCACCGGAGAGGGCAACCGCAAGCTCTCCAAGCGCGATCCCGAGTCGAACCTCTTCCTCTACCGGGAGCGCGGATTCATCCGCGAGGGCCTGCTCAATTACCTCGCCCTGCTCGGCTGGTCGATTGCCGAGGACCGCGATGTGTTCACGATCGACGAGATGGTCGCCGCGTTCGAGATATCGCGGGTATCCAGCAACGCCGCGCGTTTCGACCTGAAGAAGGCCGAGGCCATCAATGCAGCTCATCTGCGGGCGCTGCCCGTTGAAGAGTTCACGCGGAGGGTCGAGCCCTACCTCGTTGACGAAGGTGTGATCGAGGGCACGATCAGCGAGGAGCAGCGTGCGCTGCTGGCCGCGGCTGCGCCTCTCGTGCAGGAGCGCAGCGTCGTGCTGTCCGACGCTGCGCGCATGCTCCGATTCCTGTTCGTGCCGGAAGAGGGCTTCGTCCCCGAGGCCGAGGCCGCGGAGAAGAATCTCGGCGCCGACGCGGCTCCGGTGCTCGAAGCGGCCTTGACCGGCCTGAACGGTGTCGACGACTGGTCGAGCGAGCGCATCGAGACGGCGCTGAAGTCGGCCCTCATCGACGGGCTGGGGCTCAAGCCGCGCAAGGCGTTCGCGCCCGTCAGGGTGGCCGTGAGCGGCCGCACGGTGTCGCCGCCGCTCTACGAATCGATGGAGCTGCTGGGCCGGGAACGATCACTCGCTCGGTTGAGGGCCGGTTTGGAGCGTGCTGGAGGCCTCGGCTAGAGTAGTCGCCGCAGGGCAGGCGACACCGGCTCCCGCACTAGGGGGCCGGTTGATCCTGAACTCTTGGGGTATGGTGTAATTGGCAGCACGACTGATTCTGGTTCAGTTAGTCTAGGTTCGAGTCCTGGTAGCCCAGCGCAGATGTTCTCTGCAACGCCCCCGTTGTGTAGCGGCCTAGCACGCTGCCCTCTCAAGGCAGTAGCG
>DASYES010000371.1:0-1834 GCA_036498885.1 Pseudonocardia sp. | reverse complement strand
GAACCCGGTGAGGTAGAGCACGGCCTCCCGCAGCGTCTTCGACGGGATCGTGCCCGTGTTGACGCAGACACCGCCCATCATGTTGCGCCGCTCCGCCACGCACACCCGCTTGCCGAGCTTCGCGGCCGCGATCGCCGCCTTCTGACCGCCGGGTCCGGAGCCGATCACCAGCAGGTCGTAGTCGTACACAGGAACGTCCTCCCACTCGCTATCTCGGCAGGCGCCCACCCGATCAGCGCCGGTGGCGGCCCAGCCACGCTGGCCAGCGTCGCGGGCGGAGGCACCCCGCGGCAAGCGCGGGAGGTTAACAGTCGACGACGACAATCCGGTGTCATCGTCCACAGGGCGGCGGCGGGAGCCGATCTCGGGCACTCGAGGGCCCGGTGGTCCACAGGTGGGCGGCCAACGGCGGCCGAATCGCTCCGGCGTCCCCGATGCTCGGCGCATGGCAACTCCCGACATCCCCCGTGCTGCCTCGCCCTTGTCATCGCCTCCCGCTCCGGCCGTCCGGGTCCGCGAGCCGGGTGAGCTGGTGGCGGCCGTGCCTGTCCTGCTCGGCTTCCATCCCCGCGAGTCCCTCGTACTCGTGGCCACCGGCGGCGGGTCCGGCCGCAGGCTGGGGCTCACGCTGCGGGTCGACCTGCCTCCGCCCGAGCACGTCCGCGACCATGCCGCCTACGCCGCCGAGCACCTGCTCCTCGACACACCCGCCGGAGCCGCGGTCGTCGTGGTGGCCGCCGCCGCCGCGCCGCACGTCGAGCTGGTCGGGCATGTGGTCCAGGCGTTGGAACTGCACCAGGTGCGCGCCCACACCGTGCTGTGGGCGGAGAGCACGAGCGAAGGCGCCTGCTGGTCCTGCTACGACACCTGCGAATGCACCGGCGTCGTGCCGGACTTCTCCACCACCACGTTCGCGGCGGCGGCAGTTACCGCGGGCCAGGTGGTGTGGGCCGATCGACGCGAGCTCGAGGCGCTGGTCGCCACGGCCGACCCGGAGCGGATCCGGAGGCGGGAGGCGTTGCTGATCCAGGCCACGGATGAAGCGCTGGCACGATCAGACCCCGGTGCCGCCGTCGATGCTGCGATCGTCGATGCCGCCGTCGCCGATGCCGCAGCCGACCGGTTGGTGCTCGACGACGCGAGGGTCGTCGCGCTCGCCGGAGCGCTGACGGTGCCGGCTATCCGTGACGCGGCCCTGCTCCAGTGCATCGGGCCGGCGGCGGTGGCGGCGGAACAACTATGGACGGCGCTGGTCCGCGAGACCCCGGACCCCGAGGCGGCCGAACCTGCCGTGCTGCTGGCCGTGTCGGCCCTGATGCGCGGCGACGGGGCGCTCGCCAACATCGCGCTCGACCGGGCCGAACACGCATGGCCCGGCCATCGGCTGGCCGCGATCGTGCGCTCGGGTCTGCTCGGAATGCGCCCCGAGCAGATCAGAGAGTTGCTGCGCGACTGCGAGGGCCAGGTCGGTGGCGCCGTCCGTCGGGAGCGGCTGCTGCGCAGGGGCCGCTCGTGATCACGCCACGGCGCGGCTCAGACGGGCTGCCTGCTCTGGGTGAAGCGCCAGGCGTCGCCCACGATCTTGGTGATGTCCGTGAACTGCGGGCGCCAGCTGAGATCGGTCACCGCCGCCTCGCTGGAGGCGATGAGCACCGCCGGGTCGCCGTCCCGTCGCGGTGCGATGGTGGTGGGGATCGGATGACCGGTCACGGTCCGGCAGGCATCGATCACCTCGCGCACGGAGAAGCCGGTGCCGCTACCGAGGTTGTAGATGGAGTGCACGCTCGCCTGGGCGTACTCCAACGCCAAGAGGTGAGCCGCGGCCAAGTCGTCG
>DASYES010000370.1:0-3482 GCA_036498885.1 Pseudonocardia sp. | reverse complement strand
GACGACCTCGTCGTGTGCGGGGCCGAACCGCTGTTCCTGCAGGACTACATCGCCGTCGGACGGCTCGTGCCCGACCAGGTCGCCACCATCGTCAAGGGCATCGCAGAGGGGTGCCAGCAGGCAGGCTGCGCGCTGCTGGGCGGGGAGACCGCCGAGCATCCCGGGCTGATGGAGGACGGCAGCTACGACATCTCCGCAACCGGCGTGGGGATCGTCGAGGCCGACGCCATGCTGCGGCCCGACCGGGTGCGGCCGGGCGACGTGCTCCTGGCGATGGGCTCGTCCGGCCTGCACTCCAACGGCTACTCACTGGCCCGCCATGTGCTGTTGGACATCGCCCGTATGCCGCTGGCCGGGCACGTCGAGGAGTTCGGGCACACCCTCGGCGAGGAGCTTCTCGTCCCCACGAGGATCTACGCCCGCGACTGCATGGCGCTGGCTGCCGAGACCGGCGTGCGCACCTTCGCCCACATCACCGGCGGAGGGCTTGCCCGTAACCTCGCGCGGGTGCTCCCGGCGGGGCTCGAAGCAGTGGTGGAGCGGGGCACCTGGACTCCGGCACCGGTTTTCAAGCTGATCGCCTCCCGCGGCCGGGTCGACCGCGCGGAGATGGAGAAGACGTTCAACATGGGCGTCGGGATGGTGGCGGTGGTGCCGGCCGACGACGTCGACCGCGCTCTGGCCGTACTCACCGCCCGGCACGTTCCCGCGTGGGTGCTGGGTGAGGTGCGCCGTGCAGGGGCAGAGGCGCCAGTCGACGGCCCGGTGCACCTCAAGGGAGACCACCCCCGCTTCTGACGCCCGCGCCGACCGGCTCGGGCCGCCGTTCCTGGGCAGGAACATGCACGCCCCGTGCAGCCGCCGGGATCGGCTCGCGGAGCATCGGCGGGTGCAAGGCCGTGGCGTCTCCGCGCCGGAACAGCTGACCCGGACGGCCGCGGCCGGTGCGCACCTTCTCGCCGGTGGGCAGCAGGAAGCCCGGCGTGGAGGTGACCTTCCGCTGGAAGTTGCGCGGGTCGATCGTGGTGTCCCACACGGCCTCGTACACGCGCCGTAGCTGCGACACCGTGAACTCCGATGGGCAGAAGGACGTGGCCAGCGTCGAGTACTCGAGCTTCGCCCGGGCCCGTTCGACACCGTCGGCCAGGATCCGCGCGTGGTCGAACGCAAGTGGCCCGACGTCGCGGACGGGGTGCCACGCCCCGAACCCGTCCGCAGGCCCGGCGAGGCCCGGGAGCAGCGCGAGGTGACCGACGGTCAGCACCCGACCCCGCGGGTCGCGGTCGGGGCCTGCATAGCTGCCGAGCTGCTCGAGGTGGTGGTGGTCGACGGTCAGCCCCGTCTCCTCCATCAGCTCGCGAGTGGCGGCGTCGAGGAGGTCCTCGTGTGGTCGGACGAATCCACCCGGCAGCGCTGGTTCATCGAGGAACGGTGGTGCCGGACGTTGCACGAGCAGCACACAGAGACGGTCGTCGCGCACGGTGAGAACCACCAGGTCGACTGCTACCGCGAAAAGGTTGCCACGCATCGGATCTCACCCTGACGAGGAGATGGGCAGATGATCGAACGGGCAGACGCTACAGGTGGCTCCGGAGCGCACGAACGGACGACCTTGCCCGAACAAGATTATGTCTTGACAAGTGAGCTTGGACACAGAACTCCGGCGTCGGCGCCTCCCTGCTGACCTTGTTCGTCCCCCGGCCGAAGCGTCGGGGATCGTCGTACTCATCACCACCCTGTCGATCGTCTCCGGCCGCCGGTTCGTTCCAGGGACACGCCGTCGACGACTTCCGTGCTGGGCATGCGCTGAACCACGGAGCCATGGTGTTGTTCGGGCGCGTCGCTCACAGCACTACGGCTCCACAATCCTCCGCGGTTCATCGCCAGCGTCCGCGGGACGACGGGACCGTCACGCCGTGGCCGATCCGCTCGCCCGGTAGGGACAGTCCTGCCTCGGCAGAAGCGGGACGAGTGACTACTCCGCGGAGGGCGTGTGGCGCCCGGCGTCGCGCGAGCGCTTGAGCTCGCGCAGGTGCTCGGCGATGGCAACCTCCACGGCGGCACGGACCGCGGCAGGTGAGACGTCGGGGTCGATCGCCCGGGCCGCGGCCAGCGAGCGGGCCGAGACGGAAATGTTGATCACTTCGGTAGCTTTCCCGATGGCTGTTGTAGTAACGGGCACCGGCAGGCCCCGCGCTGTACCCCCGGGCCCTCGCCTGGGCGGGCACCGATGTGCCGCCTTTGGCAGAGGCCTTCCGAATAAGGTACGCCCTCCGTTCGAGCGGTCGTAGCGGGTCCCGCACCCCGATGGGAGTCCCGCACGGTTTGTGTCATATGAGGTGGAATACGGCGGAGTACGGGACCAGGTGGTCAGCGGCAGAGCAGAGTGTGCAGGTGTTCCAGGCTGGCTCGGACGTCGGCAAGCGGACCCTCGCCGCGAGGCTCCTCCGTGAGGATCGTGTCCTGCTCGAGGACGTACCAGCCGTCGTAGCCGTGCCCGCGCAGGTGCCCGATGATCGCCTCGACGTCGACGTCACCCTGGCCGAGTGGGCGATACATGCCCTCACCCACGGCCTCGGTGTAGGTGCGCCTGCCCGACTGCACCTGCCCGGCAAGGCGGGCGTCCACGTCCTTGAGATGGGTGTGGGCGATCCGGTGGGGCGCCTGGCGGGTGAGCTCGGCCGGATCGGTACCGCCGATGAGCAGATGGCCCGTGTCCAGGCACAGCGCGATCGAGGAACCGTCGAGTACCCGCTGCACCTCCGCGCCGTTCTCGACCATCGTGCCGACGTGCGGGTGCAGTACCGCGCGAACGCCGTGCTCGGCGGCGAGGTCCGTGAGCCGGTCCAGGTTGGTCAGCAGGGTGAGCCAGCCGACGTCATCGAGGGAGGGGCGGGTGTCGTAACCGTCGAGACCGGATACGGCCGAGAGCACCAGTACGTCCGACCCGGTCGCCTCGTAGGCGTGCAGCAGCTTCTCCACCTCGGGTACGGGGTCGTGGCCCGGGACATGCAGCAGCAGCGGTGTGAACCCGCCGACGGCCTGCAGGTGGTGGCGGGAGAGAACCTCGGCCATCGCGCCGGGTGCGGCCGGGAGGAAGCCGTCGGGCCCCAGCTCCGTGGCGGCCATCCCCACGTCCCGCATCTCCGCGAGCACCCGCGAGGGTGGCAGCTGGTAACCCCACCCGGGCACCTCGCACACCCCCCAGGAGATGGGCGCCCCGGCGATCCTCTGGTCAGTCACTTCTGCAGTTCCCCCAGTTCGTACAGAACGCCGTGCGGTGTCCGCTGCGGCTTCACCCCGACCGGCCGACCCGACTCCCACGACCGTTGCGCCGCCCTGGCCAGGTCGAACGCGGCGAGCGCGTCGTGCCCGGTCACCCGGAGAGCGTCGCCATCGCGCACGCAGCGACCGAACGCGTCGAGCTCGTCGGTGTAGGCCTCCGGGTAGCGCTCCTCGAAGTCGCGCGGAAGCTCGTGGGA
>DASYES010000369.1:0-4667 GCA_036498885.1 Pseudonocardia sp. | reverse complement strand
CCCGTCCACGGCGTGGCTCGCCTACGGGCTCGCCGACGTCGTCCAGCAACGCAAGATGATCGACGACTCCGACGGCGACCTCGCCCACCGCCGCCGGCTCTCCCAGCACCTCGACGCGATGCTCGCGCTCTGCGAGACCGTCGAATGCCGCCGGGTGCAGCTGCTGAACTACTTCGGGCAGCAGGGCACGCCGTGCGGCAACTGCGACACGTGCCTCGTCCCGCCCGAATCGTGGGACGGCACGGTGGCCGCGCAGAAGGTGCTCTCCACCGTGTTCCGGCTCGACCGCGAGCGGCGCCAGAAGTTCGGGGCCGGGCAGATCATCGACATCCTGCTCGGCAAGCGCACGGCGAAGGTCGAGCAGTTCGATCACCACTCGCTCACCGTGTTCGGGGTGGGCACCGAGCTGACCGAGGGCGAATGGCGCGGGGTGGTCCGCCAGCTCATGGCACAGGGCCTCTTGGCCGTGGAGGGCAACTACCAGACGTTCGTGCTCACCGAGGCCAGTCGCGATGTGCTGCGCGGCGAGCGGCAGGTGATGATGCGGCGCGATCCGAAACGGCAGGCGCAGGGGCGTTCCCGCTCGGCGCGGGCCCCTCAGGTCGAGCTGCCCGCAGCCGCTGCACCGGTGTTCGAGCGGCTGCGGGCCTGGCGCGGGGCCACCGCGAAGGAGCAGGGCGTGCCCGCCTACGTGATCTTCCACGACGCCACGCTGCGGGAGATCGCCACACGCATGCCCTCCACCACCGCCGAGCTGGGCGCGATCAGCGGGATCGGGGAGAACAAGCTTGCCAAGTACGGCGAGCAGGTCCTGGAGACCCTCGCGGGCTGACCGGGCTCGCCGACCCAGGCCGGGGTCAGAGCACCTCGAGTGGCTCCGGGCGCCGCGGCGGCGGGAACCCGGCGTCGAGCACCGCGAGGTCGTCGTCGGTGAGTGTGATGTCGCGAGCCGCCGCGTTCTCCCGGACGTGTGCCGGGTTGCCGGAGCGCGGGATCGCGATCGTGCCCGGCCGGCGCAATGCCCACGCCAGGGCGGTCTGGGCAGGTGTCGCGCCGTGCCGGCGGGCCACCTCGCCCAGTGTCGGATCGCCGAGCAGCCTGCCCTGCTCGATCGGCGAGTAGGCCATCACCGGGACGCCGTGCTCGCCACACCACGGCAGCAGGTCGTACTCGGGGCCGCGGCGGGTGAGGTTGTAGAGGATCTGGTCGGTGGCCACCGTCGCACCGCCGGACAGGGCGTACAGCTCCGCCATGTCGTCCTGGTCGAAGTTGCTCACGCCCCAGCTCCGGATGGCGCCGGCGTCGAGCAGATCGGTGAACCCGGCGAGGGTCTCGGCGAGCGGCACTCGCCCGCGCCAGTGCAGCAGGTACAGATCGATCCGGTCGGTGCCGAGGCGGCGCAGGCTCTCCCGGCACGCCCGCACGGTGCCGGCGCGGGTGGCGTGGTGGGGCAGCACCTTGTCGACGATGAACACCTCGTCGCGGCGGCCGGCGAAGGCCTCGCCGACGAGTTCCTCCGCCGCGCCGTCGCCGTACATCTCGGCCGTGTCGATGACGGTCATGCCGAGGTCGAGGCCCAGGAGCAGCGCCGCGATCTCGCCGGAACGCCGTCGGCGGTCATCACCGAGGTACCACGTGCCCTGGCCGAGCGCCGGCACCTCCTCGCCCGACGGCAACGTCACGGTGCCGGGACCCGCCATCATCTGCACCTCCGTGTCGTGGCTCCGCGGCCATTCTGGCCGATCCGGCGGCCGCTTCGAGCGCAGCGGGGATGCACGGTGTCGAGCACGACCTGCCGTTCGAGCCGGGGCTCGTCGGCAGCGCCGTCGCTTCCGGTGTCCCGCGAGTGCCCGGTACGCTGCGGGGAAGCGGCCGGGCTCAGCGCCGGATCCACGGTGGTCCCCGCGGAGTTCGGCCAGGAAATCGTCGATCACTACGCCAACGCCGCACGAGTGGAATTAGCCGTCTTCGACGCGGCCGTCACCGACCGGGAGCGCAGGCGTGGTTTCGAACGGCTCTGGTCCTCACGGCTCCAACCGTCCGGTCGTCGGGCTCACGACCTACGGGGAACGTGTGGCGTACGGGGTGTGGGACCACGACGCCGTGCTGCTCCCCCGCCCGTATCCCGACGTCGTGATCGCCGCGGGCGGGCTCCCTGTGCTTCTGCCACCGCACGTGGAGGCGGCTGCGGCCGTGGACCGGGTCGACGCGCTCGTGCTGTCCGGGGGTCCGGATATCGACCCGCAGCGGTACGGGGCGGACCGGCACCCTCGCACCGGCGACGCGCGGGCCGAGCGCGACGCCGCCGAGATCGCGATGCTGCAGCGAGCACTCGAGCGTGGGATCCCGGTGCTCGGGGTCTGCCGCGGCTTGCAGATGCTCAACGTCGCGCTCGGCGGCACCCTCGTCCAGCACCTGCCCGATGCCGTCGGCCACAACGGGCACAACCCCACCCCCGGCGTCTTCGGCACCACCACGGTCGAGCTGGTCCCAGGTGGCCGCGTTGCCACCGCGGTCGGCACTGCGGTCGCGGTGCAGTGCCACCACCACCAGGCCCTCGACCGGCTCGCCGACGGCCTGGTCGTCACGGGCCGGGCGGGCGACGGCACCGTCGAGGCCGTGGAGCTCGACGGGCGCCCGTTCGCGGTGGGTGTGCAGTGGCATCCCGAACAGGACGCCACCGACGTCCGGCTCATGGCAGCACTGCTCGCCGCCACCCGAACGTGACCACGGGATAGGTCGCCTTATGGCATGACTTGACGAAGTCTTTGCCATTGCTCACGCTCGAACCATGATCAACAGGACCATGCACATGGTCGGAAGCTATCCCGCAGGCACGCCGGACGAGGCGATGAACGAGATGCTGGAGCTGGCCGGGCCGTACCTCGCCACCCTGCCGGACGGCGAGACCGGCGATCGGCGCAACTGGATCGCCTCGGTCATCAAGGGCCTGCGCACGCACCCGGATCTGGAGGTTCGCCGCGATGGCGACTTCGCGGGCTACGACCGGCTCCTCAACTTCCGGGTCCGCCGCGGCCACCGGCTCCGCGGCGACTCCCTGCATTTCGGCTACCCGGAGACGTATGCCTCGGCGCGCCCGACGTTCGACGCGGCCCGTCAGGCGCACAGGCGCAGTGACCTGATCTTCCAGATCGGCCTGCCGACCGGGCTCGGCATGGCGATGTTCACCATGGGCCCGCGGGGGCCGCTCCGCTACCGCCGCCCCTTCTCCGAGGCCGTCGCCCGCGAGATCAGCCGGATCCGGGATGACGGCGGCGACGACGTTCTCATCCAGCTCGAGATGCCCGCCGAGCTCGCCTTCGTCGCGATGAGTCCCGCCCCGGTGCGCGCCCTCGTCGCGACCTGGCTCGCCCGCACGGTCGCCGCACTCGTGCGTCTCACCCCGGAGGGCACACGCTTCGGCCTGCACCTGTGCATGGGCGACCTGCAGCACGCCGCACTGTTCCGGATGCGCGACACCGGCCCCGTCGTCACGCTGCTCAACGCCCTGGCCGCCCGCTGGCCCTCCGATCACCGCCTGGAGCTCGTGCACGCCCCGCTGGCTGCAGGTGTCGAGCCCCCGTCGCTCGACCCGGCGTTCTACGCCCGGCTGTCGACGCTGCGCCTGCCGCCGCACACCAGGTTCGTCGCCGGCCTCCTGCACGAGGGCCGGGCGGCGGACGAGCTGCGCACCGCCGTGGCAGCAGTCGAGGACGCCCTCGGCCGCCCGGTCGATCTCGCCGCGTCGTGCGGGCTGGGTCGGCGCGACCGGGAGATGGCCCGCACGATCCTGCGCCAGGGGGTGCAGCTGTGCGGGCCAGGGGTCCCCACCGCGTAGCGGAACATGCAGCGGCCGGACGAGGATCGATCGGCACCATGGCGTCGTTCCTGGGCGTACCGGGCGCGGGGTCGCCCCCACCCGACACGCTCAGGTGTGGTGCAACCGGTGCAGCATCACGGGCAGCGGTTGGGCGTGCACGACCGCCAGCCGCTGGGTGGAGCGGGTGAGGGCGACGTAGAGGTCGTTCGCACCGCGCACCGACTCGGCCAGGAGCTCGGCAGGCTCCACCACCACGACGGCGTCGAACTCGAGGCCCTTCGCCGCGGTGACCGGGAGCACCACCACGGGCGCAGTGAGGTCGACGTCCATCTCGGCGCCGGCATCGTCGGCTTCGGGGTCGCCCGTTCCCAGCAGCCGCTCCCGCAGCGAGGCGACCCGCGCAGCCGGGGCGAGGACCGCGGTACGGCCGTCGCCCACCGCCCCGGTCTCCTCGGCCAGCACCTTCGCGACGGTGTCCTCCAGCGCCGTGGCCGTCGGGACGCCGTCGGGGCCCGGCACGAGCTCGACGTTCACCGCGCGCGGGGGCACACCCGTGCTGCGCACCGAGCGCGGCGCGGCGAGCCCCGGCTCGATCGCGGCGAGCACGTCGTCGGCGACGTCCGCGATCTCCGACGGCGTGCGGTAGTTGACGGTGAGCTGTTCGAGCCGCCACCGGTTGGCCACGAACGGCGAGAGCACCTCTCCCCAGGACGCTGCGCCGGACAGGTCGCCGGTCTGCGCGATGTCTCCCACGAGCGTCATGGAGCGGGTGGGGCAACGCCGCATGACCAGTCGCCAGGCCATCGGTGAGAGCTCCTGCGCCTCGTCCACGATCACGTGGCCGTAG
>DASYES010000368.1:0-5130 GCA_036498885.1 Pseudonocardia sp. | reverse complement strand
AGCGCTCTGACGCAGCCCTTCGCCCCGGTCGCCGCGCCGGTTCAGTCAGGGGCCCCGATCGCGGCCTGCAACAACCTCACCTTCGAGGACAACTCCCAGGACGACGACTCCACCGTCACCGACTCCTTCAACGAGTCGGCCCCGCTCGGCGGTTGATCGAGACCTGACGCCGGCTACACGTAGACCGGCAACATCAGGTCGCATCCCGCGAATGCCCTTCTGACTCAGGAACGGACCTGCCAAGAGTCCGTCGCCGGTCGGAAGGGCATTCGCCTTGTGCGGAACTAGACCGCGCCGGCCGTTCTCGCGATGGGTATAGCTGCAGGGTCAGGAGCCGAAACGGCGGTGGCGGGCCGCGTAGTCGCGCAGGGCACGCAGGAAGTCCACCCGCCGGAAAGCGGGCCAGTAGGCCTCGCAGAAGTAGAACTCCGAGTGCACGGACTGCCACATCAGGAAACCCGAGAGCCGTTGCTCACCGGAGGTGCGGATCACCAGGTCGGGATCCGGCTGGCCGGACGTGTACAGGTGGGCCGCGATGTGGTCGACGTCGAGCACCTCGGCGAGCTCCTCGATGGAGGTGCCCGACTCCGCGTGCTGGAGCAGGAGCTTGCGCACCGCGTCGGCGATCTCCTGGCGTCCGCCGTAGCCGACGGCGATGTTGAGCTCGAGCCCCGTGCGCCCGACGGTACGGGCCGCCGCGGCGGAGAGCCGGTGCGCCATCTCCGACGGCAGGAGCTCGAGCGCTCCCACGATCCGCAGGCGCCAGCGCGCGGCCGGCCCGGTCAGGTCGTCGACGACGCCGGTGATGATCTCCAGGAGCGGCTCGAGCTCCTCGGCCGGGCGGTTGAGGTTGTCGGTCGAGAGCAGCCAGAGCGTCACGACCTCGACGCCGGCCTCCTCGCACCACTCCAGTAGATCGGCGATCTTGGCGGCACCTGCGCGGTGGCCGTCGTTGACATCGGCATATCCCTCACCGCGCGCCCATCGGCGGTTGCCGTCGAGCATCAGGGCGACGTGCCGTGGACGTACTGCCGTTCCCCGGCCCAGCTCGAGGCGGAGCTTGCGTTCGTACAGCGAGTACAGCACGTCACGGACGCCCACGGGCAGTCAGCGTACGCCCGCGGCCCGCACCCCCCGCGACGCGCGGTCACCTGGCAGCCGGCGGTTCACCGCTGGTACATGGGGGCGTCGACGGAAGTGCCGTAGCCTCGATCCGGTGAGCATGCGGACCGTCCCCGTGCCACCCGGCGCGCCGCTGGTCAAGCCACGTATGCGCGGGTGGCTCCACTTCTGGTCGTTCACCGTGTCGATTGCGGCCTGTGCCACGCTGATCGCGGTCTCGGCCGCTCTGGTGGGCGGCATGGCTGCCCTCGCCACATCCGTCTACAGCGTGACGATCCTCGGCCTCTTCGGCACGAGCGCGCTCTATCACCGCCGCACCTGGCGCACACCCCGTAGCCGGGCTGTCATGCGCAGGCTCGACCATTCGATGATCTTCCTGTTCATCGCGGGCACATACACGCCGGTGGCGGCGCTCGCAATGGATCCCGGCACCGCACGCTGGGTGCTCATCCTGGTCTGGGCGGGCGCGTTCGCCGGCGTCGTGCTGAAGACGGCGTGGCCGCACGCTCCGGCGTGGGTCGGCGTCCCCATCTACGTCGCGCTCGGCTGGGTGGCCGTCTTCGTGCTCCCTGCGATGCTCACGGGCGGTGGCGTCGCGGCGCTCGTGCTCATCCTGACCGGTGGCCTGCTCTACACCGTGGGAGCGGTGATGTACGCGACCCGCAGGCCGAACCCGTGGCCCTCCACGTTCGGCTACCACGAGTTCTTCCACGCGGCCACCGTGCTCGCCGCGATCTGCCACTACATCGCGATCTGGCTGATCCTCTTCTGACGCGGCCACCGCCGCGAACAGCCGCGAGTCGCCCGATCCACGCCCGCGAGTCGCCCGATTTGCGTCCGCGAGTCGCCGGATATGCGTCCGCGAGTCGCCCGAGGCGGCGGTTATGCGCCGTCGTTGCCGGTCGGGCCCTTCGCACGCAGCTCGTCGACCTTCGCCATCGCCTCACGCAGCTCGTTCAGCCACTCGTCGGCGTGCTGCCCGACCAGCCGCACCGCCCAGGCCAGGGCGTCGGAACGGGAGCGGGCAACGCCGGAGTCGACCAGCGTGTCGAGCACGATGCGCTCCGGCTGGCGCAGCCGCGTCATCACCGGCACCGAAGCGACGGTGAACAGCTCGAGGGTGCTTCCCAGGCGGGCGCCCCAGGCCACCTTGCGCTGATAGCGGTGCTCCGCCTGGCGAGCGATCTCGATGCGCTCGTCGCGCGTGGACTCGCGGAAGCGCGAGATGCGTCCCGCCACCGCCGCTGCCCGATCCGCCCGGCCCGCCTCGGTGTCGGGGAACTCGGTGTCGAGCGGTGGCAGCTCGCCCACGATCAGAATCTCCTCGCGATCCACCGTCACGTCCGGTGCGCCGACGAACCACGCGTCGGGCAGCCGCCCCTGCAGCCATGCCGCGGCGTCCTCCGCACCGGGAAGGTCCGCCTGCTGCCAGCCACCTCGACCAGGACCACGACCCCCTCGACCACCGGGCCCGTGCCACCCGCGGTGCATCCGTCCGGACATCTGCTCCACCTCCACTGCCATGCTTCGATTACGAGATTACACAGCAACATGGTCGCACTGCAGAGTTTCACGGTGAGCGAACCGGACCGACCCCCGATCGGGCTACTCAGGGCGAAACGAACGAACCGCCTGCACCGACCCGCGAGTCGCCCGGATTCCGCGCCCGAGTCGCCCCGGATCGCACACGGGAACGGGACGTCCCCAGCGAGGCCGAGCGCGCACCTCGATCGCTACCCACGACGGGAGCGCGCGGGCGGGTCGCGGGCAGATGGCGCACACGTAGATGACTCCCACGGAGCCGTCACCCGGACCCTGTCAGCCGAGGCCGGAACCCGGCCACTCGCCCGCATCCAGGAGACTCGCGGACCGCACCCGGGCGGCGCGATCCGGACGACTCGTAGGCGAGATCGGGGCCACTCGCGGAACCGAGCCACTCAGGAGTCGGATCCTGGCGACTCCCCGACGGAATTCGGGCGACTCGCGGGGGCGGCGGGGCTAC
Source organism: Pseudonocardia sp. (assembly GCA_036498885.1). Lineage (GTDB taxonomy): Bacteria > Actinomycetota > Actinomycetes > Mycobacteriales > Pseudonocardiaceae > Pseudonocardia. The sequence continues at coordinate 2,006 of DASYES010000368.1, read as the reverse complement.
GCACGGACGCGACCGGCGCCCACGGGATCCCGGCGACTCGCCCACGGAACTCGGGCGACTCGCGGGGTGCGCTCACGGACCGGACCGGGCCACTCGCGCACGGGAACCGGGCGACTCGCGGGGCGGGAGCCTAGCCACTCGCGCACGGGGTCCCGGCGACTCGCGCACGGGAACCGGGCGACTCGCGGGCGGGAACCGGGCGGCTCGTGGGGCGGGGTGTGGTCAGGGGCGTAGGACGAGGCTTGCTGTGAGCTCCTCTGTCGTCGTCACGGGGCGGTCGCAGACGAAGCCTCGGCAGACGTACGCCGCGGCAACGCCGTCGACGAGGGGGCGGTCGGCGAGCAGCGGGACCCCGGCCGCGCTCGGCGCACCAGGCACGACGACGGTGCCGCCGGCGGCGATGTGCCGGGCGTGGGCGAGCAGTGCGTCCCTGCCCGCATCACCGTCGGGTCCGACGACCGCCACCTGCAGCGGCCCGCGCACCATCGCCTCGGCGGCGGTGAGCCAGTGGCCGGCGAACCGCGGGTGGTGCTCGGCCAGCGTGCCCGCCCCGCGCAGGCCCGCCTCGGCGGCGTCCCGGTATCGGGTGGGGTCGGCCACCAGCACCGATGCCGTCAGTAGGGCCGACACCGTGGCCGAGCTCCCGCTCGGGGTGGCGTTGTCGGTGAACTCGCGCGGCCGGTGCAGGAGGGTCTCGGCGTCGTCCGCCGTGTCGTAGAACGAGCCGGGACGCTCCGGGTCGGCGAAGTGCTCGAGCGCGACGTCGAGAAGTTCGGTGGCCGCGGCGAGCCAGCGCGGCGAACCGGTGGCCTGGTGCAGTGCAAGCAGCCCCTCGGCGAAGGAGCCGTAGTCCTCCAGGACCCCTGCGGCGCTGCCCACCGCACCGTCACGGGACGAGCGGCGCAGCCGCCCGTCCACCACGTGCAGCTGCAGCAGGAGATCAGCGACCTCTGCTGCGGCGTTCACCCAGTCGGGACGGTCGAGCGCCGCGCCACCCTCGGCGAGCGCGAGGATCGCCATCCCGTTCCACGCGGTGATCACCTTGTCGTCCCTGGCCGGCTGCGGACGGGTGTTGCGTGACGCGAGCAGCGCGGCACGGACCCGTTCCCAGCGCTCGGGGTCGTCGGGGTCGGCCAGCAGTTGCAGCGTGGAGGAGCCGTGCTCGAACGTGCCCCGTTCGGTGACGGTCAGCAGGGTCGCGGCCCAGTTCCCGCCGTCGGCGCCGAGCACGTCGCGCAGCTGCTGCGGCGTCCACGAGTAGGTCAGTCCCTCGACGCCGTCGGTGTCGGCATCGAGCGCGGAGGCGAAGCCGCCCTCCGCGGTGCGCAGGTCGCCGAGAAGGAACGTCGCCGTCTCCTCGGCGATGCGGCGTGGGAACGGCTCGCCCGTGATCCGCGCGAGGTGTGCGTAGACCCGGAGCAGCAGCGCGTTGTCGTAGAGCATCTTCTCGAAGTGCGGCACGATCCACTGGGCGTCGACGCTGTAGCGGGCGAAGCCGCCGGCGAGCTGGTCGTACATGCCGCCGCGGGCCATTCGCTCGCAGGTGAGCGCGGCGGGGCGCAGCGCCTGCTCGGAGCCGGTGCGCTCGTAGTGGCGCAGCAGGAACTCCAGCGCCATCGACGGCGGGAACTTCGGTGCACCGCCGAAGCCGCCGAACCGCCCGTCGAACATCTCGGTGAGGGTGGTGGCGGCCCGGCTCAGGGACTCCGGATCGACGGGCGACGGAGGCAGCGCCGCGGCCGCGTTGTCGGCCAGCCGGGCAGCGATCTCGCCGGCCGAGCGACGCACGCGCTCGCCGTCGTCCCGCCACGCCCTGGTGACGGCGTCGAGGAGCTGGCGGAACCCCGGCATGCCGGGACGAGGGCTGGGCGGGTAGTAGGTGCCGCAGTGGAACGGCTCACCGGCCGGGGTGAGGAAGCACGTCATCGGCCATCCGCCCTGGCCGGTCATGGCCTGGGTGGCCGCCATGTAGACGGCGTCGATGTCCGGGCGCTCCTCCCGGTCGA
>DASYES010000367.1:0-5787 GCA_036498885.1 Pseudonocardia sp. | reverse complement strand
CCGCCGACCTGATCAGCCAGGAAGTGGCCGACAAGGTCGTCAAGGTCTGGGGCCTGGGCTCGAACACGACTAAGGACCCCGGGCCGTGGGAGGGCGAGCAACGCAACATGTGGAAGCCCACCCAGCAGGAAGGGCTGTGGTTCCACGGCGGCAACCTGCACCAGTCCCGCCATTACTCGCTCTATCTGGCCCTGCAGCTGAAGGCCCGCCACGAAGGCATCCCGACGCCCGTGTACGGGCTCCAGGAGGTGCACCACCTGTCCTGAGGCCCACAGGGGTGGGTAGCGACGCCCCCGGTGCCGCTACCCACCAGTGGCAAGAGAGGAATGCGGCTGTTCTGATACATCGTCCCGGCCGTGGACGAGCCGGCGGGCCCTCTGGATCTCCGGCGGGGCCGGCATGTCGGGCAGCAGATGGGTGGCTGTGCGGAGCGTCCGCAGGGTGAGGGTGGCGCCGAGGTCGGTGGTCGGCATGCCAGGGAGTCCGTACATGCGGCGCGCCCATCGGGGCAGGGTCGCGAGGGCGAGCGAGGCGATGGCAGGGACGGCCAGCTTCGTCACGACGGTCGGGGCTGGGCCGCCCTTCGGGGCGAACATGTTGCCCACGGCGTGGCGGGCCTCGTCGGTGAGCCCGAGCTCGGGACGCATGCTCTCGAGGTAGGTCCGCATCTCGGTGCGTGACGCCGGGGCGGCCGGCAGTCCCACGACACGGGCGGCGCGGACGCTCTCGGCGAGGTACTGGTCGACTTCATGGCCGTCGATGATCCCGGCCCGCCGCGCGATGTCGGCGTACGAGTCGATCTCTGTGGAGTGCACCCAGAGCAGCCCTGACGGCTCGTCGATCCGGAACGTCGCCCCGGTCACGGGGTCGTGGCCGCGCAGTGCGGCGTGCAGCCTGCGCACGCGGGCGGCGGCGGCCTCGACCGCCTCGGTCGTGCCGAACGTCCGGATGCCGACGAACTCCACGGTGCGCTGGAACCTCGACCACGCCTTGCGCGGGTCGAACAGCGCCGAATTCTGGTAGGTCCCGCGCATCACGCGGGGATGCAGCGACTGCAGCAGCAGCGCCCGGAATCCGCCGACCCAGAGCACCGGTTCGAGGTGCACGCGCCAGGTCACGGAATCGGGCCCGAACAGCCCGTAGTCCTGCGGCTCCTCGGCCACTTCGCCTCCTTCGCCGGCGGGTACGGGCGGAATCCCCGTCTCGCGAGCTCCCTCAGCACAACATGATCGGCGCGTTGTCGCGACCCGATCACCTGAGGCGGCCTCAGCCGGTGTCGTCCGCAGGGTCGGGCGGACCGCCGTCGTAGTCCTCGCCGTCGTCGACGTCATCATCGACGCTGTCGCCGGCCTGGGGGCGCCGCAGCCGGTACTCGCCACCGTGCCCGGCCACTTCGTGCAGGTCGTAGTGGTGCACGATCTTCGGTCCGTCGTGCAGGTGGGTGTAGCGGACGGTGCACGGCGCCGGGTCGGATGGTTCCCGGGTGTGCACGCGCCCGTCCAGCGGGCCGCCGACGAACCAGTAGACGTCGCGCTCGCCCGCCAGAGACGCTTCCTCGGCCGTCACGACTGCCGTCTCCGCTGCAGGAGCTCCAGCATGTCGGGGAGATCGAAGAAGGTGGCAGTGGCAAGGGCCGATTGGCTGCCCTGCTCGGGGTCGGCTCCCGCCCCGAGGAGGGCGGTGACGCTCTCGGCGCAGCGGTGGAAGGTAGCGGCGGCGAGCGCCGTCTGACCGCGGTCGTTGAGGCGGGCGGGGTCGGCGCCGCGTTCCAGCAACGCTGCCACCGTGTCCGGGTGTCCGTGGTAGGCCGCGAGTATCAACAGGGTGTCACCGTTGTCGTTCGTGAGATTGGCCGGCAGCCCGGCGTCGACATGGGCAATCAGCTCGGCGGTGTGACCTTCACGCGCAAGATCGAACATCCGGTGCGCGAACGCCAGCGTCTCGGCGTCCAGGCCACCCGCGGTATTGGGTTGCTCCGGTTGCATCCGCTACACGGTACGGGCGCGGCGGTAGGTGCGCCCAACTGATCGGCGGTCTTCTCGTGCGCGTCGCGTCGTGCCTGGTCGCAACGTGACCGGGTGCCCGGCTGCACCTCGAAACCCGTGGGACCGACCCGCTGCTGCCGTTCGTCGTCGGCGGGAACGGGGACTCGGCGATTGCGGAGGGAGTTGGCGGGCCGGTGGAGCGGGCCACGTTCGGCCCTGTCTCACCCGCTGCGGACGAAGGCGGTGCGGCCCTCGCGAGGCATCATCCTGCGCGGCCGGCCCGGACCGGTCGGATTCATCGACCAGGGAAGGACGCGCTATGGGCGACGACGGCGCTGGCGACATCCGTAGGGTCAGATCCCGGCTGTCCGGAATGCGGGCCCGGCGGCGGCTGAAGGACGTCCCAGAGGTGAAGCGGCACGAATTGGTCGAGCGGGGTCTGGACCTGGGCCTGGAGGCAGCCCCGTCGATCAACGATCGGAACATCTCGCTCTTCTCCCGCGGCCTCGACCCGATGTTCGCGGGGATGACGACGTTCCTGAAGTCCCCGTACGTCGAGAACATCCGTGACATCGGGCGCTATGACGTCGCCGTGGTCGGTGCCCCGTTCGACATGGGGACGACCTACCGCAGTGGCGCGCGGTTCGGTCCACAGGCCGTCCGCCGGATCTCGGCGCTCTACGACTCCTACAGCCCGGACCTCGGCATGGACCTCCTCGAGGAGATCACCATCGGCGACGCCGGTGACATCTTCGTCATCCCGTCCAACATCGAGAAGACATTCGACCAGATCGACCTCGGCGTCTCACACATCCTCGACGCAGGCGCGTTCCCGGTCATCATCGGCGGCGACCACAGCATTGGCTACCCCGACGCCAAGGCGCTTGCCAAGCACGTGGACGGCAAGCTCGGCATCGTTCACTTCGACCGGCACATCGACACGGCGGTGACCACGATGGACGAGCGCATGCACACCACGCACTGGTCGCACGCTACCCGGCTGCCCAACGTTCCGCCGACGAACCTCGTACAGATCGGCATTGGCGGATGGATCGGCAACCACTCCGGCGTCCAGGTCGCCGAGCAGATCGACACGACGGTCATCACCATGTTCGACGTCGAGGAGCTCGGCGTCCGGCGCGCCATGGACATCGCCCTCGAGATCGCATGGAAGGACGCCGACGCCGTCTACCTCTCCTTCGACATCGACGTCATCGACCCCGGATACGCCCCGGGCACCGGCACCCCGGAACCAGGGGGAATGACGCCGCGCGAGGCGCTCAACGCGGTGCGGATGGTGGCCCGGGAGGGACTCGTCGGCATGGACCTCGTCGAGATCGCACCACCGTACGACGTGGCCGACGGCACCTCCCAGCTCGGCGCCCGCATCGTCATGGACGCCCTCGCAACCCTTGTCGCCAACGGTCACCTCGGCACCCGGCTGAGCAAGGACGAACGCGAGCGAGCCGAAGCGGAGCGGGAGCGCGCGGCCGGCCATCGCCCGTCCCCCGAATGAGCCGTCCCGCGAATGAGATAGCCCTCGCGCCCGCCGAGTTCGCGTCCCGGCTCGCCAGGGTGCTGAGACAGGAGGGAAGCGTCACACCGGGTCGGTGAGGAACGCCGTGGCCGCAGCGGCGAGGTGGCCGGGGTCACGCACCCCGCACAGCTCCCGGGCCGAGTGCATCGACAGCACCGGGATCCCGACGTCGATGGTCCGGATCCCGAGACGGGTGGCGAGGAGCGGCCCGACCGTGGTGCCACACGGCACCGTGTTCTTCCCGACGAAGAACTGGGTGGGCACGTCCGCGTCCCGGCAGGCGCGGTGCCAGGCGGCCGCGCCAGGGGCGTCGGTGGCGTAGCGCTGGTTGGCGTTGACCTTCAGCGCCGGACCGCGGTTCGGCAGCGACCGGTGGGTGGGGTCGTAGTGCCCGAGGTAGTTGGGGTGCGCCGCGTGCGTCACGTCGACGGAAAGACAGCGCGACACCGCGAACGCGGAACCGCGGGCGTCGAAGCCACCGGCCAACCGCGTGAGCACCGTCTCCAGCAGTGGGCCGGACGCCCCGCTGGCGGAGCCGCTGCCGATCTCCTCGTGGTCGAAGCCGACGAACACCGGGATCACAGCCGCGCGGTCGGAAGCGGCGACGTCGTCCGCCGCCGCAAGGAGCGCGCCGAGGCCCGCGTGCACGGAAGCGAGATTGTCCAGCCGGGGTGCGGCCAGCAGGTCCTCCTCCTCACCGAGCAGCGCGGGCGGAGTGACGTCGTGCACGACGAGGTCGTGCGCGGCCACCTCGTCAGGGTCGACGCCGACCTCGCCTGCCAGGAACTCGATCAGATCACCGTCGGCGGGCGAGCCGAGGCCCCATACGGGCTGCAGGTGCTGCTGGGCGTCGAGGGCGAGGCCCTGGTTCACCTGACGGTCGAGGTGAATGGCCAGCTGCGGCACCCGCAGCAGCGGCCGGTGGATGTCCACGAGCACGGTGGTGCCGTCGTAGAGCGCGAGGCGACCGGCCAGGCCGAGGTCCCGGTCGAGCCACGAGTTCCACAGCGCCCCGCCGTACACCTCCACGGCAACCTGCCGCCAGCCGCCTGCCCCGAGGTCCGGGCGCGGCTTGACCTTGAGCGTCGGCGAGTCGGTGTGCGCCGCGAAGATCCGCATCGGGGTGCCGGGCCGCACGGACTCCGGCACGAACCAGGCGAGCAGCGTGCCGTCTCGCACGAGGTAGCGGCCGCCGGGGCGGTCGTCCCACGGGCCCGCCTCGGGCTGCTCGATGAACCCGGCGGCGGAAAGGCGTCTGACACCCTCGGCCACGGCGTGGTACGGGGTGGGCGCCGCTGCGATGAAGTCGGCGAGGTCCTGCGCGAGATCGGTCATCGGGTGCATCCTCTCCCACGTGCCCCGGCAGGAGTTCGACGTGGTGGTCGTTGGCGCCGGATCAGCCGGCTGCGCTCTGGCGTCCCGCTTGACGGAGGACCCGGCACGGCGGGTGTTGCTGCTGGAAGCCGGTCCGGCCGAGGCCGCACCCGACCTGCTCGACGTCGGGTCATTGGCCGCCACCCGGCCGGGGCATCCGAGCAACTGGGCCTACCCCGCGGAGCTGCGTCCCGGCTGCGTCACCACGGTGCCGCGCGGCCGCGCGCTCGGCGGGTCGAGTGCGATCAACGGCGCGAGCTGGGTGCGGGCCACCCCCGCGGACGCCGACGGGTGGGGCGTTCCCGGATGGACGTGGGCCGACCTGCTCCCGCACTACGTCCGCAGCGAGCACGACCTCGATCATCCCGGTCCACCCTGGCACGGCGACCGCGGGCCGGTACGCGTGCAGCGGCCGGCAGCGCAGCTCCTGCACCCGGCAACCGCCCGCTTCCTCGACACGGCGGGACGTCTCGGCTTCCCCGCGGAACCCGACAAGAACGCGGGCGGGCCACCCGGCGCCGGGCTCCTGCCCAGCAACGGCATCGACGGGGTGCGGGTGAGCACCGCGCGCGCCTACCTTCGCGAGCCACGCGCCAACCTGGTGGTGCGCGGTGATGCCCCTGTGGCGCGCGTGCTGCTCGACGGTGACCGGGCCCGCGGCGTCGAACTGCAGGACGGCACGGTGGTCGAAGCGGGGGAGATCGTGCTCGCCGCGGGCGCGATCGCGACGCCGCACCTACTGCTGCTGTCGGGGATCGGACCACCCGACGACCTGCGCGCGGTGGGCGTGGCCGTGACGCGCGACGTGCCCGGGGTGGGCCGGGACTGGTCCGATCACCCCGCCGTGTACCTCCCGTTCGGCACCGGCGACCCGCCCGCCCACCCGCACGC
>DASYES010000366.1:0-6906 GCA_036498885.1 Pseudonocardia sp. | reverse complement strand
CCGCCCGCCCTGGTCGTCACGACTCGTCGTACTCGCACCCCGCCATCCTTCCAAAACACGCCGAAGGCCACCTCGACCGCGGGGGTCGGGGTGGCCTTCGAAGCGAAACGAATTTCCTACCGGCGCATGAACGGCGGGACGTCGACCTCGTCGTCCGACGGGTCGTCGTGCACCGTGGCCGGACGGCTCGGCAGGCTGCCGGACGTGGGCCCGGAACCGATCGGCGAGTAACCGCGCGAGCCGCCGCCCGGCTGGGGCAGGCCGCCCGGCGGGGTGCCGGGCTGCGGCAGCGACGGCTGCGTGCGCGGCGGCGCCACCGGGTAGCCGGAGCTGCTCGCCGGCGGTACCGGCGTGGCCCCACCGGTCGGCGCGGGCGCCTGTGCGCCGCCCACGTGCCCGGCCGCGGCCGATGCCGTGGTGCCGCCCGAGCGCGAACTGAACGCCGGCGGGTCGAGCTTCTTGTGCGTGGGCGCGCCGGCGTCGAAGCCGGCCGCGATCACCGTGACGCGGACCTCGTCGCCGAGGGAGTCGTCGATGATCGTGCCGAAGATGATGTTGGCATCGGGGTGTGCCGATTCCTGCACCAGCGACGCGGCCTCGTTGATCTCGAACAGGCCCAGGTCCGAGCCGCCCGCGATCGACAGCAACGCGCCGTGGGCGCCGTCCATCGACGCCTCGAGCAGCGGCGAGTTGATGGCCTTGCCGGCGGCCTGCACCGCCCGGCCCTCGCCGCGCGAGGACCCGATGCCCATGAGGGCGCTGCCCGCGCCGGACATGACGCTCTTCACGTCGGCGAAGTCGAGATTGATCAAGCCAGGGGTGGTGATCAGGTTCGTGATCCCCTGCACGCCGGAGAGGAGCACCTCGTCGGCGGAGCGGAAGGCGTCCATCAGTGACACGCCCACGTCGCCGAGCTGCAGCAGCCGGTCGTTCGGGATGACGATCAGCGTGTCGCACTCGTTGCGCAGCGCCTGGATCCCGTCCTCGGCCTGCCCGGCGCGCCTGCGCCCCTCGAAGGTGAAGGGGCGCGTGACGACGCCGATGGTCAGCGCACCGAGCTTGCGGGCGATCGACGCGATGACCGGCGCGCCGCCGGTTCCCGTGCCGCCGCCCTCCCCCGCGGTGACGAAGACCATGTCGGCCCCCTTGAGGACCTCCTCGATCTCCTCGCGGTGGTCCTCGGCGGCCTTGCGGCCCACCTCCGGGTTGGCGCCGGCACCCAGGCCGCGCGTGAGCTCCCGCCCGATGTCGAGCTTGACGTCGGCATCGGACATGAGCAGCGCCTGGGCGTCGGTGTTCACCGCTATGAACTCGACACCCTTGAGGCCTACCTCGATCATGCGGTTGACGGCGTTCACGCCGCCGCCACCGATGCCGACGACCTTGATCACGGCCAGGTAGTTGTGCGGGGGCGTCATGGCGCACCTTCCAGTCCAGCTCGGGTCGGACCCAGGGGTCCGGGCCTTCGTGATCGAACGCTAGGTCGCGTCATGGTCGCGGTCCAGCAGGCGCGCCGCGCGACGGCAACCCCCCGACCGGGTCGGAGGTGAAGTCACCCACCACCAGGCTCACCGGGTGATCGTAGGCAGGTCCGGGCTCGTCACGTCGAAAACGTGGCCTGGCTGCGTGAGCAAGGGCATGAGCACAGCCGCCTTCTCCGGAGAGCGGTCGGGGGACCCCCAGCGGACCTGCCGGTCGCCGGTCAGGCCGAGGGTGACCTGCCCAGGGGCCTCCGGCGCCGTGTCCGTGGCGTCCACGGTCAGGAGCTGCGACCGTAGTGCATCGGGCACCGCGGCGAGCACGCTGATCGCCGCACGCGTGGATGCGTCGTCCGGTCCGACGGCTCCGAAGGTGAAGCGCGGCAGCCCCGGCGGGGGCGCGCCGGGGTACACGATGCCGAACCGGTCCACGAGAGCCAGACCTTGCCCGGTCTGCACCGTGGCCACCGCGACCCGCGGGGTGACGTCGATGGTGACCGTGTGGAGCCAGGTGCGTGAGACGCGGACCGACTCCACGCCCGGCAGATGGGCCACGCGGGCGGCGATCCCCGCCGTGTCCACCGCGGCCAGCGGCGTGCCGACGTTGACCTCCGCGGCTTTCACCACGTCGTCGGTCAGTACGGCCCCGGTGGCCGATGCCGCAGCGTTCTCCGAAGTGACCTGCACCTTCTCGATGTCGGCGAACCCGATGTCGTACAGCAGTACCCGACCGGTCAGTCCCAGCCCGACGAGCAGCAACACCCCGATCAGCACCGCGGCGAGCCTGCGGCGCCGATAGCGCGCCGCAGGGTGCGGCCGCGGCGCCGGGCGGCCCGGTCGCCCCGGCGGTCGCCTGGTGGGCCGGCCTTCCATCGAACGCGGGGCTGCCGGGCGCACGGCCGGGCGAGGGGTGGTGGAGCTATTTATCGCCCTTCTTCGCTGTGCTCGGTCGGCCCATCGGAAGACGTCACGGTGCGGGCGCGCTGTATCGATGATTCGCGCGCAAGCTCACTCATGCGCCCTCGTCCCCGGCACCGCCTCTGCGGGACGGCCGGCTCGCCCAGCCGGTCATGCCTGCCCCTGCCGCTCCAGCTCGAGCAGGATCTCCGGAGCCAGCACTGTGACGTCACCGGCGCCCATCGTGATCACGAGGTCGCCGGGTCGTGCCACCCCGGCCACGACCGCGGGAACGTCCGACCAGCGTGGCACGAACTGCACACGGTCGGGGGGCAGGGTCACGGCATCGGCCACGAGCGCGCCGCTCACGCCGGGTTCCGGGTCCTCCCGTGCGCCGTAGACCTCGAGGACGACCACCTCGTCGGCGAGCCCGAGGGCCGCGCCGAAAGCGGACGCGAACTCCCTGGTGCGCGAGTAGAGGTGCGGCTGGAACGCCACCACGACCCGGCCGCGGTCCCCCACCACGTCACGGGCAGCGCGCAGCTGCGCCGCCACCTTGCTCGGGTGATGGGCGTAGTCGTCGTAGACCGCGACACCGCTCACCCGGCCGCGGAACTCGAACCGGCGACGCACGCCGTCGAACGCGGCGAGCCCGGCCAGCAGGCCGTCGACGGGGGCGCCGAGCTCCACGCCGGCGAGCAGCGCGCCGAGGGCGTTCTGCGCCATGTGCTCCCCCGGCACGGCCAGCCGGAGAAGGTGCTCGACGCCGTCGAGGCGAAGCACGATCCGAGCGCCGGTGCCGTCCGGCCGGAAGTCCACCAGCTGGGCGTCGCGGCCCTGCTCGCGGCCGTAGCGCCGCACCCGGATGCCACGGCTCTCCGCCACCCCGGCCAGCGCCGCGGAGCCGGGGTCGTCAGCGCAGGCCACGAGCGTGCCACCGGGCTCGATCCGGCCGAGGAACGTCTCGAACGCCGCGAGATACGCCTCGGTGCTCCCGTAGTGGTCGAGGTGGTCGGCCTCGACGTTGGTGACCACCGCGACCACCGGCGAGAACGCGAGGAACGACGCGTCGCTCTCGTCGGCCTCGGCCACGAAGATGTCGCCGCTGCCTTCGTGGGCACCCGACCCGGACGCGGCCAGGTCGCCGCCGATCGCGAAGGACGGATCCAGCCCGCAGTGCTGCAGCGCGACGGTCAGCATCGAGGTGGTGGACGTCTTGCCCGCCGTGCCGGTGACGGCGGCGAGCCTGCGCCCGGCCGTCAACGCGGCGAGTGCCCGGGCCCGGTGCACGACGACGAGCCCCCGCTCGCGGGCGGCTGCCAGCTCCGGGTTGGTGGCGCGGATCGCGCTGGAGACCACCACGGTGGCGGGCGCCTCGGGCAGGTGCCCCGGATCGTGGCCGACCTCCACCCTGGCGCCGAGCGCGCGCAGCGCGAGCACGGCGCGGGAGTCCTTGGCGTCCGAACCCGAGACCGCGGCCCCCCTGGCCAGCAGGATCCGGGCGATACCGCTCATCCCGGCGCCGCCGATCCCGATGAGGTGCACGCGCCCCGAAAGGTCGACGGGCGCGCGCTGCGTGTCCACGTCTGTCACGTCTGTGCCCATGGCTCGCGGCCCCGCCGGGGGGCCTGGGTGTTGGCCCGCCAGAGATCCTGCTCGGGCGCCGGACCGTCGGCACCGGCGATGCCGAGCACCATGTGTGCCAGCCGGTCGGCGGCGTCGGCGTGACCGGAGGAGCGCGCCGCCCTGCTCATCGCCGCCAGCCGCGGCGGATCCGTCAGCAGCGGGACCAGCTCGGCCGTAACGCGTTCGCCGGTGAGCTCGGCGTCGTCCACGAGCACCCCTCCCCCCGCGGCGACGACGGGCGCGGCGTTGAGCGCCTGCTCACCGTTGCCGTGCGGCAGCGGGACGTAGACGGCGGGCAGGCCGACGGCGGTCACCTCGGCGACGGTCGTCATGCCGCAGCGGCCGAGCACGGCGTCGGCGGCCGCGTACGCCAGGTCCATGCGCTCGATGTAGGGCGTGGCCACGTAGCCGCGGGCGGGCGGCGCGGCGGAGCCGTTCCTCCCGTGGGCGTGCAGCACCGCGATACCGGCCCGCAGCAGGCTGGGCAGCGCGGCGGCGACGGCGTCGTTCAGCGTGCGGGCGCCCTGCGAGCCGCCGAACACCAGCAGCACGGGGCCGTGCGGGGGAAGGCCGAAGAAGTGGCGGGCCTGCGGGCGCAGTGACACCCGGTCGAGCCCGGTGATCGAGCGGCGCAGCGGCATCCCGACGACCTGTTCGCCGGGCAGCCCGCTGCCGGGCACCGCGACCGCCACGAGATCGGCGAACCGCGCCCCCACCTTGTTGGCCAGCCCCGCTCGCGCGTTCGCCTCGTGGACGACGACCGGGACGCGGCCACGTGCGCCCAGGTACGCCGGCAGCGCGACATAGCCCCCGAAGCCCACCACGACGTCGGCCTCCACCCTGTCGAGCACCTCGCGCACGCGCATGACCGCGTCGCGCACGCGCACGGGCAGGCGCAGCAGGTCGGTGCTGGGCTTGCGCGGCATGGGGACCGGCGGGATCAGCTCGAGCGGGTAGCCGCGGGCCGGGATGAGGGCGGTGTCGAGCCCGCGCTCGGTGCCGAGCGCGGTGATCCTCGCGTCGGGCCGCAGCCTGCGCACGGCATCGGCGAGAGCGAGCGCCGGTTCGATGTGGCCCGCAGTCCCCCCGCCCGCGACGACGACCGAGGGCGTGTGCCGGGCTGGGCGGCTCATCGGACCCGTCCCCGCTGTGCGGGCGGGCGGGTGGCGGGGGCCTTGTACGGCTGTGGCAGCGGCAGCCGCAACAGCCGTGCCACCCGCCCCTGACCGTGCTGTTTCAGCGCCGCGATGGCCTCCGGCTCGTGGCGCGCGGCGTTGGCCAGGATCCCGAAGACGAACATGGTGACCACGAGCGATGTGCCTCCGGACGAGATCAGCGGGAGCTGCAGCCCGGTCACCGGCAGCAGCCCCACGACGTAGCAGATGTTGATTGCCGCCTGGGCGACCAGCCAGGTCGTGGAGGTCGCCACCACGAGCTTGAGCCATGGGTCGGTGTTGCGCGCGGCGATGCGCAAGCCGGCGTAGGCCAGGGTGGCGAAGAGGGCGAGTACGGCGAACGCACCGAGGAAGCCGAGCTCCTCACCGATGATCGCGAAGATGAAGTCGTTGTGGGCGTTGGGCAGGTAGCTCCACTTCGCCCGCCCCTGCCCGAGACCGACGCCGAACAGTCCACCGTCGGCGAGCGAGTAGAGCGCCTGCTGCGCCTGGAAACCCGCCTTCAGCGGGTCGGTGCTCTCGGGCGAGAGGAACGCGCTGATCCGGCTGAGCCGGTAGCTCGCGCTGAGCGCGAGCACGACCGCCCCGGCGATCGCACCGATGCTGAGCGTGACCATCAGCCGGATCGGGGCACCGGCGAAGAACAGCAGCGCGATGAGCACGATGCCCAGCGAGACCGTCATGCCGAGGTCGGGCTGCAACACCAGCAGGGTGAGCAGGACGACCGTGACCGGAACGACGGGCGAGAGCGCGTACCTCCAGCGGTGCATGACCGCCCGCCGCGCCGCGAGCACGTGCGCGCCCCACAGCGTCAGCGCGACCTTGACCGCCTCCGAGGGCTGGAGCGACAGCGGCCCGAGCACGAACCACGCCCGGGAGCCGTTGCGCACGTCGCCGACGAGCAGCACGGCGACGAGCGACAGGGCACCGACGATCAGCGCGGCGGGCGCCAACGAGCGCAGCGCCCGGGGCGGGATGCGCAGCCCCAGCCAGAACAGCAGGAGCCCCGGCACGCAGAACATCAGCTGCCGGCTGAACACCGAGTACGACGATCCGTCCGCGGTGAAGGACTCCACCGACGACGCCGAGAGCACCATGACCAGGCCGAACAGCGTGAGCAACCCGAACACGCCGAGAATCAGGTGCAGCGAGGTGAGAGGGCGGCGCAGCCACTGCCCGAGTGCGGTGGCGCTGCGGCCGACCACCGCACGGACGCCGGCGAGCGGCGAGGAGGACCGGTTCCGGGACGGCCGGGCCCGGCGGGCGTCCACCCCGGTCATCGCACCTCCCCCGGTCGTGTCTGCAGCCCGGCCACAGCCTCGGCGAACGCCCGCCCGCGGTCGGCGTAGTCGACGAACTGGTCCATCGACGCCGCGGCCGGGGCGAGCAGGACGACATCACCCTGCCGTGCGAGGGCGGCGCCGCGTCGCACCGCGGTCATCATGGGGCCATCGTTGCCTGCCGTCACCTCTGCGACGGGGACGTCAGGTGCGTGTCGCGCGAGAGCGGTAAGGATCTCTGCCCTGTCGGTGCCGATCACCACCACTGCACGCAGCCGACCGGCGTGACGTGCCACGAGGTCGTCGACTTTGGCGCCCTTGAGCAGACCGCCGACGATCCAGACCACCTGCGCCGGCGCCTGCGCCGTGAGCGAGGCCGCCGCGGCGTGCGGGTTCGTCGCCTTCGAATCGTCGACGAACCGGACGCCCGCGACCGTCGCGATGTCGGCG
>DASYES010000365.1:0-8373 GCA_036498885.1 Pseudonocardia sp. | reverse complement strand
GCGGCGGCGGGACAGCTCGTCCTCAGGGCTCTCGTCGACGCTGCCGCCGTCGGCACGCTCGACCGGGAAGTCCTTGATCGACCCGCTGATCTCGCGCATCGCGCCACTCACGGCGATGCCGAAGACGCCCTGCCCACCTTGGAGCAGGTCGACGACCTCTTCCGGCGAGGAGCACTCGTAGACGGTGGTGCCATCGCTGAACAGCGTGATGCCGGCTAGATCGCGGATGCCGCGCCGACGTAGGTGCTCGACCGCCACGCGGATGTTCTGCAGCGACACCCCGGCGTCCAGAAGCCGTTTGACGACCTTGAGAACGAGGACGTCCTTGAACGAGTACAGCCGCTGCGATCCCGAGCCCGCTGCTCCACGGATGGAGGGCACGACCAGACCCGTGCGGGCCCAGTAGTCGAGCTGCCGATAGGTGATCCCCACAACCTGGCAGGCGGTAGGACCCCGGAACCCGACGAGCTGGTCCGGCATCCCGTCGAGGCCGGCCCCCAGCAGGGGATCGGGGAAGAGCTCACCCTGTTCAGGTGAGCCGGACGGCGGGTTCTCCACCGCGCTCCTTCCGCCGGGGCCCGAAAGACGGGCCGTCACAGCCGACGGTAAGCGGGTACGCGCGACCGGTCAACGCGGCGCGCCGCCACGGGTCACCCGGAACCGGGCGTGTCGAGACCGGATGGCCTCGGCCGGGCACTACGGCTGCGCGCCGCGGAAATCCTCCGGCGAGATCGAGTCCAGGAACTCCCGGAACTTCTCGACCTCGTCCTCCTGCTCGTCGGGGATGACCAGTCCCGCCTCTGCCAGCACGCTTTCGTCGGCATGGATCGGCACCCCGATGCGCAAGGCGAGCGCCACCGAGTCGCTCGGCCGCGCCGACACCTTGATGCCTCCGTCGAAGACGAGTTCGGCGTAGAAGGTGCCCTCCTGGAGATCGGTGATCCGCACCTGCTCCAGTCGGCGCCCCAACCCCGTGATCACGTCCTTGAGCAGGTCGTGGGTGAGCGGTCGGGCTGGTTTGACTCCCTGCTGCTCCAGGGCGATCGCAGTGGCCTCGACCGAACCGATCCAGATCGGGAGGTACCGGTCGCCGCTGGTCTCCCGCAGCAGGAGGATCGGCTGGTTCGCGGGCAATTCAACCCGGACACCCACGACGCGCATCTCGCTCATGCGCTTCCCTCCTCCTGACGGTCCTGCAGTGTCGACGCTACACGGCGCACCCGGCCCGCGCCCGCCTCCGGACGGGCGTCGAGCCGCCGTCTTGTGCCAGTCCTCAGCCTGTGGCGCCGGGCTCGCGCGGCCCGGTGAGGAACACGAGCCGGAACTTGCCGATCTGCACCTCGTCGCCGTTGGCCAGAACAGCGGTGTCGACCGGCTCCCGGTTGACGTAGGTGCCGTTGAGGCTGCCGACGTCGACGACGACGAACTCGCCGGCGTCGCTGCGGAACTCGGCGTGGCGGCGCGAGACCGTGACGTCGTCGAGGAAGATGTCGCTGTCGGGGTGGCGCCCCGCGCTCGTGGACGGCCGGTCGAGGAGGAACCGCGACCCCGCATTGGGCCCGCGCTTGACCACCAGCAGGGCGGCACCTGCAGGTAGCGCGTCGACGCCGGAGACCGGCTGGTCCTGGGCGGGGGGCTCGACCTCGGAGAGAAAGTCCGCTCGGAAGACCGAGGTGGCCTCCGGGGAGCGCTCCGGGGGCACGCCGGGCCCGTCGTTCGTGGTCACCTCGGGGTCTCCTCCTGCATGGATGTAGCAACGTTCGTTGTGTGCTCTGTGCGTCCCACGTGCCGTGGGTTCCGCAAACCTACCGCGCGGCGGCGTCCGGTTCCGGCCCGGTCAGCTTCCCGTGAGCTCGCCGTACGCCGACGCGTCGAGCAGGTCGCCCAGCGCGGCGGCATCGTCGGCCAGCCGGACGTCCATCATCCAACCTGCCTGGTAGGGCCCCGAATTGATCAGCTCGGGGCTGTTCTCGAGAGAGTCGTTGACCGCGACGACCGTGCCGGACACCGGAGCGTAGATATCCGACACCGACTTGGTGGACTCGACCTCGCCGACCGCCGCACCGGCGGTGACCGTGTCACCGACCGCGGGCAGCTGCACGAAGACGACATCACCGAGCTGGGACTGGGCGTGATCGGTGATGCCGATCCGAACCACCCCGTCCCCCAGGTCGCGCACCCACTCGTGGGCTTCGGTGTAGCGAAGGTCCTCGGGAATCACGGGAGGAGCCTAGTCCCCGCCTCCGACGCGGCCACCGACCCCCGGCGGCACAGCCGGCGACCGCATCGCCAGTACGAACTGCGCGAGGTACAGCGCCCCTGAGTACAGATAGAGTGCCGTGCCCCAGATCGCGAAGCCGTACCCGAACGGCCGGGCGAGCTCACCCCAGAAGCCCGTGTTCTGGCCGAGCAGGAGCAGCGGGAACGCGTACAGCAACAGGAACGTGGCCCCCTTGCCGAGGTAGGTGACCCGGTAAGGGGCATAGCCCCGGCGCCGCAGCACGGGGAGGGTGGCCGCCAGCACCAGATCGCGGCAGACGAGCGCCACCACTCCCCACCACGGCACCACGTCGCGCGCGCCGAGCGCGATGAGCGCGGCCAGGATGTAGAGCCGGTCGACCGCCGGGTCGAGCAGGGCGCCGAGACGGCTGTACTGCCCGAGCAGCCTGGCGAGCTTGCCGTCGAGCCAGTCCGTGAAACCGCCGACGGCCAGCACGAGGATCGCCCATCCGTCGGCGCGCGGCACGAGTAGCAGGTAGAGGAACAGCGGTACCCCGGCCAGCCGCAGCACGCTGAGCAGGTTCGGGACCGTCACGATGCGGTCGGCCCGGGGCCGCGTCGTCGGCAGGTCGGGCACGTCAGGAGCCTACTGGTGCGGCCGGTTCGGTTCGCGGCTGCACAGGACGCCCCGGCCAGGGCAGGATCATCACATGGACGCTTCCGCTCTCAAGCAGATGCAGGCCCCGCTCAAGGCGCAGTACCGGGACGATCCCACGGCCGCGCTGATCACTCTGAAGGCCGAGGGAGAGCTCGACGGCACCGGCGTGGCCTGCCGGGTCCGTACCGCCACGGCGCTGGCGGAGGCCGGTCTGCACCCGGCCACCGGCGGTGACGGCTCGCAGCTGTGTTCGGGCGACATGCTCCTCGAGGCGCTCGTCGCGTGTGCGGGCGTCACCCTCCGCGCGGTCGCCACCAACATGGGGCTCGATGTGAGTGGCACGGTGCACGCCGAGGGGGATCTCGATTTCCGCGGCACGCTCGGTGTCGACAAGGAGGCGCCGGTCGGGTTCCGCGACATCCGCCTGACCTTCGACCTCGACACCGGCGCTGACGCCGACCAGGTCGCCACCCTCATCAAGCTGACCGAGCGGTACTGCGTGGTGCTGCAGACACTGGTGTCCTCGCCCGCCACGTCCGTGCACGTGAACACGGCCGGGACCGCCGCGCAGTGAACGGCGCCCGCGCACTCATCCGGTCCCTGGTGGCGAGCGGGGTCGACGTCTGCTTCGCCAACCCCGGCACGTCGGAGATGCACTTCGTGGCGGCGCTCGACGCGGTGCCGCAGATGCGTGCCGTGCTGACCCTGTTCGAGGGCGTCGCCACCGGCGCAGCCGACGGCTACGCACGCATGGCCGGCCGGCCGGCAGCCACCCTGCTGCACCTCGGTCCCGGCCTGGGCAACGGGCTGGCGAACCTGCACAACGCCCGCAAGGCCGGGGCGCCGGTCGTCACCATCGTCGGCGACCACGCCATCGCCCACATGAAGTTCGACGCACCGTTGCAGTCGGACATCGGGCCCGTCGCCGGATCGGTGTCGGGCTGGCTGCGCCACAGCACGAGCACCGCCGACGTCGGCTCCGACGCCGCGGCGGCGGTCGCCGCGGCCCGGGAGGGCCAGGTCGCCACGCTCGTGCTGCCCGCGGACGTCAGCTGGGCGCCGGACGGCGGAAGCGTCGCCGAGCCGCTGCGCCCCACTCCCCTGCAGCCTGCCGACCCCGATGCTCTTCGGTCCGCGGCGCGCGCACTGCGGTCGGGCGAACCGTGCGTGCTGTTGGTGGGCGGCGACGCCACGCGGGCCGACGGCCTGGCCGCCGCCGACCGGATCGCGGCGGCGACCGGCGCCAAGGTACTGGCCGAGACGTTCCCGACCCGGATGGAGCGGGGAGCCGGGGTGGTCCCGGTGGAGCGGGTGGCCTACCCCGTCGACGTGGCGCTTCGCCAGCTCGCCGGAACACGTCACCTGGTGCTCGCCGGCGCCCGTTCCCCGGTGGCCTTCTTCGCCTATCCGGACAAGCCGTCCGAGCTGGCGCCCGCGGACTGCGAGGTTCACCCGCTCGTCCGGGGCCGCGAGGGGCTCGCCACCGCAGCGCTGGAGGAGCTCGCCGACCTCCTCGCGCCGGGCACGACCGCCCGGACGGCGCAGCTCGAGCGCCCCGCACTGCCCAGCGGCGCCCTGACCGTCCAGACCGCCGCCGCCGTCGTCGGCGCCCTGCTGCCCGAGGGGGCGGTGGTCGTGGACGAGGCGGTCACCTCCGGGACGGGACTGCCCGCGGCGACGGCGACGGCACCACGCCACGACTGGCTCACGGCGGTCGGCGGATCCATCGGATGGGGCCTGCCCGCCGCCACCGGGGCCGCGGTGGCCTGCCCCGACCGTCCGGTCTGGTGCCTGCAGGCTGATGGGAGCGCCATGTACACGATCTCGGCGCTGTGGACCCACGCCCGCGAGGCACTCGACATCATCACCGTCGTCTACAACAACAGCGCCTACGCCATCCTGCGGATGGAGCTGCAGCACGTCGGCGCCGCCGGACTCGTCGAGAACGGCGGAGAGCGGGCCAGGGCCCTGTTCGATCTCGGCAGGCCGGACCTGGACTTCGTCGCGCTCGCCCAGGGGATGGGCGTTCCCGCGGTCCGGGTGCGTACCGCCGAGGAGATGAGCGAGGCCCTCCGGAGGGCCTCGGCAGAGCCCGGGCCGCACCTCGTGGAGGCGATGGTGCCACCGCTCGTGCCCTGACAGGCCCGTTCGTCGCGGCAGGTCGCCGGTTCGTCCCACCCCCCGCCGGGAACGTCCCGGTTCGGGGGGTCTCGGACGTAGAGTGTCGTTCACGTGACGCAGCGTTCTGCCCTCGTCGGGCCGTGGCGTCGGGGACATGCCGGGCGGCTCCGCGGGAAGCGTGATGGTGAGAACGGTCGAGGACCTACGGACCGTCGACCATGCCTGCGCCATCCCGGTGAGCGACGAGCAGCTCTGGGAGATGACGTCCACGTTCGTCGCCGCCGGTCTGGCAGCGGGCGAGCAGGTCGTGTACTTCGACGACGGCACCGCCGACTGCGTCCTCGAGCGGCTGACCGACGACTGCGTGCCGATCGCGGAGTCGCTGCACGACGGCAGCCTGATCATGGTGCCGCCCGACACCACCCGCGCCACATTGCGCAGTCCACCCCCGTACGTGCAGGACCTCATCTGCGGCACCGTCGACGACGCGGTCGAGCGGGGCTACACCGGCGTCCGGCTCACCGGACAGCTGAGCTACGCGCTGCAGCGAGCGGGCGGTGTCTCGCTCCTCCAGTACGACGACGCGTTCGACGAGGTCATTCGCACCCGCCCGGCCCGGCTCCTGTGCCTCTACGACCGCCGCCGGTTCCCCGACGGCGCCATCGAGGAGCTGCGCGCCCGCCATCACACCGAGCTCGTCGTCCCTGCGATCTACGACGACAACCTGTTGCGCATCACGAGCACCGGGCCGGGCTGCGCACGGCTGGCCGGCGAGGTGGACCACAGCAACCGCCCCCGTATCCGCAGGCTGCTCGAGACGGCGCTGGACGACGCACTGCGGTCCCACGCAGGCCCCACCGACATCACGCTCGACCTGTCCTCCCTGCGGTTCCTCGACGTCGCGGCCGCCGTCAGCCTCGTGCACGCGGCGGAGGAGTTCCCCAGCTCCCACCGCCTGGTCCTCACCGGCGTGCGGCCGCGGGTGGTACGCGTCCTCGACCGGTGCGGCGCTCCGTTCGCCGCCCAGCTCGTCGTCAAGACCCGGCCCGACCACACGCTCCCGGAGGCCCGATGAGGATCGAGACCACCCGGTCGGCCGTCGCGGTCCGCCTCGAGCACGCGGTCGGGTACTACAGCTCCGACGCCGAGCTGCTCACCCAGCTCGTTCCGCTGGCACTCGCGGGCCTCGAACGGGGCGATCCGGTGGCGCTCGCGCTGCGGCCGCGCACGCTCCGTGCCGTGTACGCCGAGCTCGGCAGGGCTGCGGGGCTCATCGAACTCAGCAGCCCCGCCGGGCCCGACGGCGCATCCGGGCAGACGGTGGCGGCCCGCTGGGCCTTGGAGGTGCGGGAGCTGACCTCCGCCACCGGGGGGCCGGTCGTCGTGTTGAGCGAGCACATCAGCGCCCTCGACGGCGCCGACGGTAGCTTCTGGACCGAGCTGGACGCCGCGGTGAACGTCGCGCTGACGGATCTTCCCGTGCACATGACCTGCTTCTTCCCGGAGCTGCCGCTGCACCTGGAGATTCTCGACGGGGCCCGGCGCAACCATCCCCTGCTGCTGATCGACGGCCGGTTGTTGCACAACACCCAGCACCGGTGTCCACGAGACGTGCTCGCGATGCGGCCGGCCCCGGCCCCCACGCTGCTGGGCCCACCGGACGTCCGGATGACGTTCAGCGCGTGGCAGCTGCACGAGGTGCGCTCAGCTGTCGAGGAGTCGCTGCTCGCCGCGGGCTACGGCCGCGCCCGCACCGAGGACCTCGTTCTCGCCGTGAACGAGGTGGCCACCAACGCCGTCGAGCACGGCGCGCCCGAGGCGGAGCTGGCCATCTGGACCGGCATCGGCGGTGGCGTGGTGTGCGAGATCCACGACCGTGGGGCCCTCACCGACCCGCTCCCCGGCCTGCAGGCGCCCCATCCCGCCGACCCTCGCGGTCGTGGCGTCTGGATCGCGCGTCAATTATGCGATTCGCTGCATGTGTGGGCCGATCGATGGGGCACCCACGTCCGCATGCACGCCAGCCCGTGACGTAAGATCTGCACGGCGCGTCACCCTGGAAACCGCGGGTGTGACGAATATGCCCCTTGGCAACACGCCCGGTCGGGAGAAGACTCCTTCGCGGACTCGTGCGCCATCGGGCAGCGCCGACACGCCACACGCACGCGTAGCACCACATTTCGAGCACCACCATAAGCGTCACCACATTCGGGCACCATCACATTTGGGATGACCATGTCTGACGACCAGCGACGATCTCGCATGATGCAGGCTCACTCCCGCATTCAGCGACGGGTCTCTGTGCTCGGTTCATTCACCTTGACCACCGACGGTGCCACCGTCCCGCTCGGGGTCGACTCACGCAGGCTCGTGGCGTACCTGGCCGTGCATCCGCGGCCCCAAGAGCGCACGAGCCTTGCCGCGGACCTGTGGCCAGGGGTACCCACCGACGCGGCCGTACGCATGCTCGCCGACGCCGCCACCGCCGTTGACGTACCGGAGTTGTTGGCCGAGGAGGACGAGAGCGGCCCGTTGGCGCTGGCCGCCGACGTCGAGGTCGACCTCGCCGACGCACTGGGTCTCGTGCGTGCCCTGCCCGATATCCCGACCAACCACGACCCCGACATCTCGCTGCTGTCCGCCGACATCCTGCCCGGCTGGACCGCCCCCTGGATCGCCGTCGAACGCGAGCGGTTCCGCCAGCTGCGGCTGCACGCGCTCGAGGAGCGCAGCCTGCGGCTGACGTCTGCGGGCCGCTACGCGGAGGCGGTGTCGATCGCGAAGAGCGCCGCGCAGACCGCCCCCAGTCGCGAGAGCGCCCGCCGTGCCCTCATCGAGGCCTACCTCGGGCAGGGCGACGTCGCTGCCGCGGTCGCCGAGTTCGACGACTACCAGGAGCTGCTGCGCTCGAGCGTCGGCGGACCCGCGTCGACCGGGCTGGAAGCGCTGTTCCCGCCCTCGCCGGTGTGGCCGGTGCTCCGCGCGCGCCGCACCATGCCCCGCTCGGCCGTGCAGCTTCCGGGCCTGCGCTCGGTGCGCGGCGCCACCCCCAGCACGCGACGGCTCGTCGCCGGTGGCTCGGTCCCCGGCCCGTCGCCGCGCTGACCAACACGTCCGCTCGATCGGCACTAGAACGGGCGGCGCAGCGGGACCTCGAAGCACACCCGGGTCCCCTGCCGCGAGCTCACCACCTGCAGTCGCTGCGACAGCCGGCCGATCACGGTGAGGCCACGGCCGCGGTAGCCCGGCTGATCCGGCGCGGGCCGCCACCGGCCGTGGTCGGTCACCATCACCGCCACCACGGGTAGCGGCTCTTTCGCCAGCACCTCGAGCTCCACCTCCACGGTGGGCATGACGTCCGGTTCCTCGGAGCC